>JACZKT010000502.1 GCA_014859905.1 Rubrivivax sp. | reverse complement strand
TGCTTAGCTCAGTTGGTAGAGCGGCGCCCTTACAAGGCGTAGGTCGGGAGTTCGAGCCTCTCAGCACCCACCAAAACGCAAACAAGTTACAGCGGAGTGGTAGTTCAGTTGGTTAGAATACCGGCCTGTCACGCCGGGGGTGGCGGGTTCGAGTCCCGTCCACTCCGCCATTGTCTAGAAGCCACCGCGACCCGGTGGCTTTTTTCTTGGTGAAGCCCGCGCGGCGCCGCTGCGATCAGTCGGTCGGGGCATCACCGAACATGGGTTGCACGTTCCAGATCTCCCGGGCGTACTCCCGGATGGTCCGGTCCGACGAAAACGGCCCCATGGCCGCGATGTTCATGATCGTCTGGCGTGTCCACTCCGAGGGGCGCCGGTACAGATCGTCCACGCGCTGCTGCGTGGCGACGTAATCGTCATAGTCGGCCAGCAGCTGGTAGTAGTCCGACTCCAGCAGCGCGTGCGTGACATCCTGGTAGCGGTGGGGTTCTTCAGGCGAGAAGGCACCATCGGCAATGCGGTCGATTGCAGTCTTGAGCTCGTAGTTGTTGTCGTAGTAGCGGCGAGGCTGGTAACCATGCGCACGCAACTCGGCCACCTGCTCGGTGCGGTTGCCGAAGATGAAGATGTTGTCCAGGCCCACGTGTTGGGCGATTTCGATGTTCGCTCCATCCCAGGTGCCGATGGTCAGGGCGCCGTTGAGGGCGAACTTCATGTTGCCGGTGCCGGAGGCTTCGGTGCCGGCGGTGGAAATCTGCTCGGACAGATCTGCCGCCGGAATGATTATCTCGGCCAGCGTGACGCGGTAGTTCGGGATGAACACCACCTTGAGCAGATTGCCGACCAGCGGGTCCGAGTTGATGACGCGCGCCACATCATTGATCAGATGGATCACCTGTTTCGCCATGTGATAGGAGGATGCGGCCTTGCCCGCGAAAATCACCGTGCGGGGCACCCAGTTGGCTTGCGGGTTGGCCAGGATCTGGTGATAACGGGTGATCACGTGCAGGACGTTGAGCAGTTGCCGCTTGTACTCGTGCATGCGCTTGACCTGCACGTCAAACAGGCTCTCCGGGTCAATCCGGATATCGAGCTCGCGGCCGATGTAGTCGGCCAGTCGACGCTTGTTCTGTTGCTTGGCCAGACGCACGGCGTTGTTGAAGGCCGGCTCGGTGGCCAGCGTGCGCAGGCCGACGAGCTGGTCCAGATGACGACGCCAGCCGCCCCCGATCCGACCGTCGATCAAATTCGCCAGCGGCTGGTTGGCTTGCGCCAGCCAGCGCCGCGGCGTGATGCCATTGGTCTTGTTGCAAAAGCGCTCGGGGAACGCCCGCGCGAAATCGGCGAAGATGGTCTGCACCATCAGCTCGCTGTGCAGCGCCGAGACGCCGTTGACCTTGTGGCTGGCCAGCACGCAGATATAGGCCATGCGCACGCGCCGGTTGCCGCTTTCATCGATCAGCGAAATACGGCGCAATAGCTCCTGCTCGGCGGGGAAGCGCTCGTGCAGGCTGGCCAGAAAACGGGTGTTGAGGTCGTAGATGATGCGCAGGTGCCGCGGCAGCAGTCGGCCGATCAGATCCACGGGCCAGGTTTCCAGCGCCTCCTGCATCAGCGTATGGTTGGTGTAGCTGAAGATGCGGCTGCACATTGACCAGGCGGCATCCCATTCCAGCCGGTGCTCGTCAACCAGCAGGCGCATGAGTACGGGCACGGCCAGCGCGGGATGGGTGTCATTGAGGTGAATGGCGACCTTGTCGGCCAGTTGGTCAAGGCTGCTGTGGTCCTTCAGGAAGCGGCGCAACAGATCCTGCAGCGACGCGCTGACAAAGAAGAATTCCTGCCGCAGTCGCAACTCGCGGCCGTGGTCTGAGCTGTCGTCCGGGTAGAGCACGCGCGAAACGTTCTCGGATTCGTTCTTGGCCTCCATGGCGCGCATGTAGTCGCCCTTGTTGAAGGCGTCCAGGTTGATGGCGCTGCTGGCGCGTGCCGACCACAGCCGCAGCGTGGCCACCGAAGTCATCTCAAAGCCCGGTACGGCGCTGTCGTACGCGGTGGCGATGACGTCGTCGGTATCGACCCATTTGACGCTGCCGTTCTCCGTGACGAGCCGGCCGCCGAAGTGCACGTCATAGCTGAACTCAGGCCGCATGAACTCCCATGGATTGCCGTTGACCAGCCAGCCATCGGGCTCCTCCACCTGCTGGCCGTTGACGATGCGCTGCGCAAACATGCCGTAGTCATAGCGTATGCCGTAGCCCATGCCCGGCAGGCCGAGCGTGGCGATGGAGTCCAGGAAACAGGCCGCCAGGCGACCCAGGCCGCCGTTGCCCAGACCGGGGTCGGCTTCCATTTCCAGCAGTGCGTTGAAGTCGGCTCCAAGCTGAGCGCAGGCAGTCTTAGTGTCCTCGTAGATGCCGACCGCCATCAGCGCATTGGTCAGCATGCGCCCCGGGAGGAACTCCATGGAAAGGTAGTAGACCCGCTTGAGGTCGCGATCCTGCGCCGTGGCGAGCGCCTCGCGCCAGCCGTCCATCACGCGGTCACGCACGGCATGAAGAATCGCGAACAACCAGTCGCGTTGCGTGGCTGAGCGCACATCCTTGCCGACCGCATAGACCAAGCGATTGGAGATCGAGCGCCGCAACGCATCGATGGTGTTCGTGGGCTGGTCGAATCTGAAGGGCTGGACGCTGGACATGGGGTCTCTACGGAGGCAACAGGGAGTGAAACGGACTAGCGTGAGCCGTTCAGGCTGGTCGCATGAGCTGTGCCGGGCGTGGCAGCGATCCGCTGATACAGCGTGCAGTAGGCCTGCGCGGCGTCCTTCCAGTCAAATCGCAGCTGCATGGCTTGGCGTCGTACCCTGGCCCAGTCCGCCCGCCGACGATGCAGCGCGAAGGAGCGGTTCAGGGCTCGGCGCAGGCCGTCGGCGCTGAATTCATGAAACACGAAACCGCTGGCAGTGCCACTGGCCAGGGTCTCAGGTGTGCTGTCGGTCACGGTGTCGGCGAGACCGCCCACCCCATGCACCAGGGGCAGGGCGCCATAACGCATGGCATACAGCTGGGTCAGTCCACAGGGCTCGAATCGCGAGGGAACCAGCAGCACGTCCGCGGCGGCCATGATGCCGTGTGCCAGGGCTTCGTCGTATCCGACGCGCACCACCGCCTGCCCGGGGTGGCGCGCTGCGGCTTCACGCAGGGCGGTCTCGATGCCCGCGTCGCCACTGCCCAGCACCACCAGCTGACCTCCGCGCTCCACCAGATCGTCCAGCACGGCGGGCACCAGATGAAATCCCTTCTGGTCGCTCAGCCGGCTGACGGCGCCAAACAGCAGGGCATCGGGGCGCGGTTCCAGGCCCAGTATATGCTGCAGCGCGCGCTTGGCCCGGGCTTTGCCCGCCATCCGGTTGTGTTCATAGGGCGTCTCAACTAGCGGGTCGCTGGCCGGGTTCCAGATGTTGTAGTCCACGCCGTTCAGGATGCCGCTGAGCCGCTCAGAGCGGTGGCGCAGCACGCCATCAAGGCCGCAACCCTGCTCGGGCGTCGTGATCTCACGGGCGTAGCGCGGGCTCACGGTGGTGAGCGCGTCGGAAAACTGCAACCCCGCCTTTATGAAAGACAAATGGCCGTGGTACTCGTAACCGTCGATAGTGAACAGCGATTCAGGCAGGCCCAGGGGCGCCATTGTGTCTCTGGGAAAAACCCCTTGGTAGGCGAGGTTGTGGATGGTGAAGACCGTCGCCGGCTTCGGTCCGCCGCCAGCCAGAAGCTGCAGGTACACCGGGGCCAGGCCGGTGTGCCAGTCGTTCGCATGCACCACGTCAGGCTGCCAGCGCGCATCACCGCCCAAACCGAGCCCGGCGGCGGCCCAGCTCAAGAGCGCGAAACGGGCAGCGTTGTCAGGCCAGTCCTGGCCACTGGCGTCCAGGTAGGGGCCGCCCCGCCGCTGGTACTGGGCCGGGGCATCCAGCAGGTACACCGCCTGGCCGGTCGCCCGCACGCGGCCCGGCACGATGCACGGCGCAGGCTGCGACATTCGCGCGACGTCGGGCCCTCCCGCAACTGGCAGGGCCATGGCGGCCCCTTCGATGTGCACGCCAGCGGCAATCGACGGAAAGGCCGGCAGCAACACCCGCACCTCGCACCCGATCTCCTGAAGTGCCGCGGGCAAGGCGGCGCTCACATCGGCCAGCCCGCCGGTCTTGAGCAGGGGGTACAGCTCGGTGCAGACGTAGAGCACCTTCACGCGCCGGCCTCCCCGGGGGCTCCGTTGGCCGCCAGTTTCTCCAGCATATCGTTGGTGACTAGCACCACGCCTTGTTCGGTGCGGAAAAAGCGGCGTGCGTCTTCGGCCGCGTCGAAGCCGATCGCCATGCCCTCGGGGATCTGGCAGCCCTTGTCGATCACGACCTTGCGCAACCGGCAGTGCCGGCCCACGTCGACCTCCGGCAGCAGAACTGCCTCTTCGACCTCGCTGTAGGAGTGCAGCCGGACCTTGGAAAACAGCACCGACTTGCGCGCGTGTGCGCCCGAGATGATGCACCCGCCGGATACCAGCGAGTCAACCGCCATGCCGCGCCGGCCTTCACCGTCGAACACGAACTTGGCGGGTGGCAACTGCTCCTGATGCGTCCAGATCGGCCACTGGCGGTCGTACATGTCGAGGTCGGGAGTGATGCCGGTCAGGTCAAGGTTGGCAGACCAGTAGGCGTCGATAGAGCCCACATCGCGCCAGTAGGCAGGTGCCGCGGGGCTGCTCCTGACGCACGACAGGCCGAAGGGGTGGGCCACCGCCTCGCCGCGCGCCACGATGGCCGGGATCAGGTCCTTGCCAAAGTCGCGGCTCGATCCGGGCGCGTCCGCGTCGGCCTTCAGGACCCCGTAAAGGTAGTCGGCGTCGAAGACATAGACGCCCATGCTGGCGAGCGCACGGTCGGGTCGCCCGGGCATCGGTCGGGGATTGGCCGGCTTTTCATCAAAGCGGAGAATGCGCCGCTGCTCGTCGATGGCCATGACGCCAAAGGCACTCGCGTCGGCCACCGGGACCTCGATGCAGGTCACCGTGCAGTGCGCACCCTGGGCCACGTGGTCGGCGATCAGGTTGGCGTAGTCCATCTTGTAGATGTGGTCGCCGGCCAGCACCAGGATGTACTCGGGCTCTGCCGCGCGCAGGATATCCAGATTCTGGTAAACGGCGTCCGCCGTGCCTTGGTACCAGGAGGTTTCGTCGATGCGTTGCTGCGCCGGCAGCAGGTCGATGAACTCGTTGAACTCGACGCGCAGGAACGACCAGCCGCGCTGCAGATGGCGCAACAGGCTGTGCGACTTGTACTGCGTGACCACGCCGATGCGGCGCACGCCGGAGTTCAGGCAGTTGGATAGCGCGAAGTCCACGATGCGGAACTTGCCGCCGAAATACACCGCCGGCTTGGCGCGCCGGTCGGTCAGCGCATGCAACCGCGATCCGCGGCCGCCGGCCAGCACCAGGGCGATGGTGCGGCGGGCCAGTTGGTTGGGTGTGTTCATTTCCATGGGGAACCTCCGTGCTCAGCCTCTCTTAGGGCAATGCCAAATATAGGGAAAAAGCTTCACGCACGACCATGGGCGCGGGCCATTGACGCGAGTCGTCTGGCGGGCGCATCGCCGAGATCGGACCAGGCGAATCGCCAGGTCCAGCACCCCTCTGCCTGGCCGGGTGTGTTCATGCGGTGGCGTCCGTCCAGGCCCAGCACGTCCTGAAACGGAATCACCAGTGTGCGGGCGACCGATTGCGAAAGCGACTGGATCATCGCCCAGTTTATTTCCTGATCGGCCATCGGGCCCAGATACTCGCGCGCGACACGGCGCTCGACCTCGCTGGCGTGCGCCCACCAGCCCACCGTGGTGTCGTTGTCATGGGTGCCGGTATAGGCCACCGTGCAAGGTTCGAAGTTGTGCGGCAGATGGGGGTTGCGGGCCGTATCGCCAAAGGCGAACTGCATCACGCGCATGCCGGGAAAACCGCATTCGTGGCGCAGCTGGGTCACTGCATCGGTGATGATGCCCAGATCCTCGGCAATTATCGGCAGCGGACCGAGTTCCTCCTTGAGGGCGTCGAAAAACGCTTTGCCAGGGCCTGCGCACCACCGGCCGCCCTGCGCGGTCGGCTCGCTGGCCGGGATTTTCCAGTATGCCTCGAAGCCGCGAAAGTGATCTAGACGCACCAGGTCCACCTGCGACAACAGGTGTGCCATGCGCTGCTTCCACCAGTGGTAGCCGTCGTGGGCCATGGCGTCCCAGCGGTACAGCGGGTTGCCCCAGCGCTGGCCGGTTGCGCTGAAATAGTCGGGTGGCACGCCGGCCACGGCGCGCGGCTCGCCCCGTTCGTCCAGCAGGAACTGGTCGGTGTGCGCCCAGACGTCGGCACTATGGTGCGCCACGAAGATCGGCGCGTCGCCCACAATGTGGATGCCGTGCGCGTGGGCGTCGTGCCGCAGCCGATGCCACTGCACCTGAAAACGCCACTGGACGAAACGCCAGAAACCCAGCTCGAGGCTGGCCTCGTCCTGCACGGCGCGCAGGGCCTGCGGGTCCCGGTGCGCCAGCGGCGCGGGCCATTGAGTCCATGCGGGGCCGTCATGGCGCGCTTCAAGCACCATGAACAGCGCGTAGTCGTCCAGCCAGGCGGCCTGGCTCCGGCTAAATTCGGCCAGTTCAGCCCGCTCGGCGTCCGTGGCCCGCTCGACAAAACCCTGCCAGGCCGCGTTCAGGGCGGCCAGCCGGTAGGGAATCACGAGCGCGAAGTCACAGTGACGGGGATCGAAGCCGGGGTCCGCGGGAGGCGCCAGCCAGCCACAGGCTACCAGATCGTCGAGGTCGACCAGCCAGGGACTGCCGGCAAAGGCTGATGGGCTCTGGTAAGGCGAATGCCCCGCCCCGGGTGGGGTGAGCGGCAGGATTTGCCAGAACGACTGCCCGGCTGAGGCCAGCCAGCCGAGGAAATGCCGCGCGGGGGTTCCCAGATCACCGCAGCCGTGGCGCCCGGGCAGGCTGGTCAGGTTCAGCAGCACGCCGCTGGTGCGACGCGACAACAGGGGGTGAGCGGGGGTGGTGGCCGGGTCCCTCATGCCGGATCCTCGCTGGGGTTCTCGTTGAAGGGACGCAATGGCTGGACCAGAACCACGAAAGTGGGGGCTGCCACCTGCAATGTCGATGACACCGTGGCCGCAGGAGGACCGGCTCGCCCGGCCACCCAGCTGCGCGCGCTGTCAAGCACAACTTCCCAGGGGCCCTCCGGCAGGCGCACCTCGACCGCCGCGTCGCCAGCCAGCAGGATCAGCGTGAGCCGTTCGCGCGCCGGCTCCACGCCATCACCCACCGTGATGACGCAGGACAGCAGGCGGCCGTCGGGAAGCTCCCACGCATTGGTGTCGGGGCGCCCACCTTCGGCGGTGCGCCAGGCGATTTCGGGCGCGTGCGCGCCGGCATCCGGATCGTCGTGGAACCACTGCGGATGGCGCAGACCGGGATAGCGCTGGCGCAGGTGCACCAGGCCGGCCACGAATTCTGTTTGTGTCTCGTCCGCCGCGGCCCAGTCCAGCCAGGTCACGGCATTGTCCTGGCAGTAGGCATTATTGTTGCCTTGCTGGCTGTGCCCCAGTTCGTCGCCGGCCAGCAACTGGGGGATGCCCTGGGCGCAGAACAAAGTGGCCAGCAGGGCGCGGCACCACTGCGCACGCCGGTGCACGATGGCGGGATCGTCGCTCGGGCCTTCATGGCCGGCGTTGGCGCTCAGGTTGTGGCCGTGCCCGTCTCGGTTGTCCTCGCCGTTGCCCTCGTTGTGCTTGTGCACATAGGCGGTCAGGTCGGCCAGCGTGAAGCCATCATGGGCGGTGATCATGTTGATGCTGGCCAACGGGCTGCGCCCACTGCTCTGGAACAGGTCGTTCGAGCCCGCCAGGCGCCGACCGATCTGCCCGCGCGTGCAATCGTGCCCGAGCCACCAGGCGCGCGCCGTGTCACGAAACTGGTCGTTCCATTCGTGCCAACGTGCCCCGAAAGCGCCGATCTGGTAGCCCCCGGGCCCGATGTCCCACGGCTCTGCAATGAGCTTGACGCGGGCCAGCACCGGGTCCTGCGCCAGTGCTGAAAACAGTGTGCCAAAAGGGTTGAAGCGCTGGTCCAGTGCCGGGTCGCGCCCCAGTGCCACGGCCAGGTCGAAACGGAAACCGTCCACGCCGTAGGCCTGAACCCACCAGCGCAGGCTGTCCATGATCATCTGGACGACATGGGGCTGGCCCATGTCGAACGTATTGCCACAGCCGCTGGGATTGAGGTGGTGACCATGAGCGTCCAGCGCGTACCAGCTGGCGTTGTCCAGGCCGCGCCACGACAGCGTCGGGCCCAAAGCGTCGCCCTCAGCCGTGTGGTTGTACACCACGTCCAGGATGACTTCGATGCCGCTGCGGTGCAGCGTGTCCACCATCTGGCGGAACTCCGCCCGAACACTGGCGTCATCCCGGTCCTGCCCACGGGCCGCCGGCGTTGCATAGCGCGGATCGGGCACGAAGAAGGCCAGCGTGTTGTAACCCCAGTGGTTGGTCATGCCGCGATCGACCAGGTGACGCTCGTCCACATGCAGTTGCACGGGCAGCAGGCACAGCGCGGTGAGCCCCAGGCGCTGGTAGTGCGCCAGCATCGGTGGGCTGGCAAGGCCCGCGTAGGTACCGCGCTGGTGGGGCGCAACGCCGGGGTGCAGTGCGGTCAGGGACTTTACATGGGCCTCATACAGGATCGTGCGGGCCGTCGGCGTGTCCGGACCCGGCATGATCGCCGCGCCGGCGCGTAGTTCGGTGACCATGTCGATCACGCGGGCCTTGGGCATGCGCTCGGCGTTGTCATGGCCGCAGTGCTGGTCGGGGGCGTTGGCCCGGTGCCCGATTTCCAGCGCCAGCTTGGCCAGAGGGCCTGACAGCGAACGGGCCCAGGGGTCGATCAGCAGCCGCTCGGGATTGAAGCGGTGACCGGCCGCCGGATCCCAGGGGCCGTGCGCGCGCAGACCATAGCGTTGTCCCACGCCCGGGCCCGGCACGAAACCATGCCAGACGCCGCCCGTGCAGGCCGGCAGGCGGATGCGCGCGGTCTCGATTCCGCCCTGATCATCGTAGAGGCACAGCTCGACGGCGGTCGCGTGGCGTGCATACACCGCCACGTTCAGGCCGGCGCGACCGCCCATTGAGGCCGGCACCACGCCCATCGGCCAGGCGCGCCCGGGCTCGCAAACGGGGCCGGCGATACCGTTCATGCCACCGGCTCCGGCGCCAGCCAGATCACAGCCAGCGGGGGCAGATGCAGGCTGATCGACCACGGCTGCCCGTGCATCGGGATGGGCTCGGCCGCCACACCGCCCTGGTTGCCGGCATTGGTGCCGCCGTAGTGGGCGGAATCGGTATTCATGCATTCGCGCCAGGCGCCGCCATGGGTCACGCCGATCCGGTAGCCATCGCGCGGTACCGGCGTCAGGTTGCAGACCACGGCCAGCTGCTCGTGCGCGGCGCGGCCAAAGCGCATGAAGCTGAAGATCGAGTTGTCGCGGTCGTCGGCGCTGATCCAGCGAAAGCCGCCGGGGTCCGCGTCGCGCGTATGCAGGCCCGGGTGCGCACGGTAGGTGTGGTTGAGGTCGCGCACGAGGCGCTGCACGCCGGCATGGGCGGGTTCCTCCAGCAGGCCCCAGTCCAGCTCGGCGTCGTGATTCCATTCGGTGAGCGTGGCCAGCTCGCAGCCCATGAACATCAGTTTCTTGCCCGGAAAGGCCCACATTAGCCCATATAGCGCGCGCAGGTTGGCGCGCTTTTGCCAAGGGTCGCCGGCCATCTTGCCCAGCAACGAACCCTTGCCGTGCACCACCTCGTCGTGCGACAGCGGCAGCACGAAATGCTCGCTGTAGGCGTACATCATGGCGAATGTGATGCGCTCGTGATGCCAGCGGCGGTACAGCGGGTCCAGCGCGAAATACGCCAGCGTGTCGTTCATCCAGCCCATGTTCCACTTGAAATCGAAACCCAGGCCACCCCGCGCGGTGGCGCCGGTCACGCGCGGAAAGGCAGTCGATTCCTCGGCCAGCGTCACTACGCCGGCGGCCTCGCGGTGCAAGATGTCGTTGGTTTCACGCAGGAAACTGATGGCCTCATAGTTTTCCCGGCCGCCGTCGCGGTTGGGAATCCACTCCCCGGCAGGTCGGCTGTAGTCGCGGTAGAGCATCGAGGCCACCGCGTCAACGCGCAGCCCGTCCACACCATACTGCTCGACCCAGAACAGCGCGTTACCGACCAGGAAGTTGCGCACTTCGTTGCGGCCGAAGTTGTAGATCAGCGTGTTCCAGTCGAGGTGAAAGCCCTCGCGCGGGTCGGCGTGCTCGTACAGCGCCGTGCCGTCGAAGCAGGCCAGCGCGTGCGGGTCCGAAGGAAAGTGTCCGGGCACCCAGTCGAGGATGATCTTGAGCCCGGCCGCGTGGGCCGCGGCGATGAATCGTCGCAGCGCCTCCGGCGAACCGTAGCGTGCGGTGGGCGCGTAGAGGCCGGTGGGCTGGTAGCCCCAGGAGCCGTAGAAGGGGTGCTCGCTGACCGGCAGCAGCTCGATGTGGGTGAATCCCAGGTCCGCCACGTAGGGCACGAGCGTGGCCGCCAGATAGTCCCAGTCCGGCATCTGGCCGCCGGGCCGGCGCCAGGAACCGGCGTGCACCTCATAGATGGCGACGGGTGCCGCGCTGTGGTCGGCCACTGGCCGTGGCGTGGCGGGGGCTGGTGCGAATCCGTCTGGCGCGATGGTGCCCTCGCATACCCAGGCGGCGTTGCCGGGCGGGCCTTCGGTGCGGCGCGCGTAGGGGTCGCCCTTGAGCGTGCATTGCCCTTCAGCGTCCCTGACCTCGAACTTGTAGAGCGCACCTGCGCCCACGCCGGGGAGGAATATCTCCCACACGCCACACTCGACGCGCCAGCGCATCGGGTGGCGCCGGCCATCCCATCCATTGAAATCCCCTACGACCGACACCCTCTGCGCATGGGGCGCCCAGACCGCAAACGCCGTGCCGGCCACGCCCTCCAGCGTGACCAGGTGCGCGCCCAGCTTCTGCCAGGGGCGCAGGTGCTGCCCTTCAGCCAGCAGCCAGACATCCATGTCGCCCAGCCAGGGGCCGAAGCGGTAGGGGTCTTCCAGCATCATGTGATGCGCCCCGTAGTTCACTGAGAGGTGGTAGTCCGCCCCTGTCCCCCCGGGGAGCCTGCCGGCGAAAAGGCCTTCGCTGCCGCATTTCGCCAGTTCGACCAGCGTTTCCCCGCTCTGGCGGGAGTGCGCAGCCACCGCCGTGGCGCCCGGCAGGTATACCCGCAGCGTGGGCTGGCCCGAAGCCGTGTCCTGGTGCGGGCCGAGGTGACTGAAGGGGTCGCGGCAGCGGCCCTGCTGCAAAGACAGGGCGAGCGCGTGTTCCGGATCGGCAGGGGACATAAGGTCGGGCGAGGGCATCTGGAATGGTGACAGGCACATTTTGGCACTCCTGACGGGTGTGATTGCGCCGGGCACTGAAAATTTCAGGGTCTGGAGCACACAACTCGGCGTGAGGTCTTGGCGTATGCCTCTCCCTGCCTCGGCCTGACGTCCATCAGTTCGGCGCTGCGGATGATGGTGCGCAAGAGTAAATCTGGTTGGGGCTATGGGCTATAGTGGAAGCACCATAACCGTCCAGCGCCAAGGATAGGCCACTGCAGCAACAGCACTCCACCGGGCGCGCAGTGCGACCGCTGCGCACGCTGTTCGCAAACCGTTGTGAGCGCAGCAAACGAACCCGATGCGCCAGAAACCAGGCCCAGCAGGGTGGTGGCGCAGACAGTAAGGTCGTCACCATGCAATTGCAGCTTGGGGTAGCGAAATGAAGTGGATCAGCACCGGCATGCTTGGCCGCCTGGAAGACCTCATCTGGGGCCAGCAAGAGGCCGCTCGGCCTTTGTGGCAACTACGCGCGCTGCGACTGGCTCGCATAATCCTGATCCTTGGCCGCGACCTGGCCATGGGACAACTCGCACTGCGGGCCATGAGCCTGGTCTACACCACC
>JACZKT010000501.1 GCA_014859905.1 Rubrivivax sp. | reverse complement strand
GCAGACCCCCAGCCCGCCGGCGCCGGCACCTTGCCCGCCGACTACGCGTTCGTGCGCGTCGAAGGCGACGGTGTGCATGAAATCGCCGTCGGCCCGGTGCACGCCGGCATCATCGAACCGGGGCACTTTCGCTTTTCGGTGGCCGGCGAGAAGGTGCTGCGTCTGGAAGAGCACCTGGGCTATGTGCACAAGGGCATCGAGCGGCGCTTCACCGAACTGCCGCCACTGGACGGCCACCGCCTCGCCGGCCGGGTCTCGGGTGACTCGACCGTGGCCTATGCCTGGGCGTATTGCATGGCGCTCGAATCGGCCTGGGAATGCGTGGTGCCGGAGCGTGCGCAGTGGCTGCGCACGCTGATGCTGGAACGCGAACGCGTGGCCAACCACCTGGGCGATCTCGGTGCCCTGGGCAACGATGCCGCGTTGGCTTTCGGGCTGGCGCAGTTCTCGCGCCTGCGCGAGGACTGGCAGCGTCTGTCGAAGGACGTTTTCGGCCATCGCCTGTTGATGGACGTGGTGGTGCCGGGCGGTGTGGCCGTCGATCTGCAGATGCCGCAGCGCGACGCGCAGCGCCGCCAGTGCGACGATGTCGAGCGCGAGGTCCGCCGCCTGCGGCAGGTCTACGACGAACACGCCGGGCTGCAGGACCGCTTCCTGACCACCGGCCGCGTCACGCCCGCACTGGCGGCCCGGCTCGGGCTCACGGGGCTGGCCGGTCGTGCCAGCGGCCAGGCCAGCGATCTGCGCTGCGTCCACGACTGGCAGCCCTACGCGCGGCTGCGGGTCCGCATGGCGACGCAGGAAGCCGGCGACGTGGCGGCGCGCGTGGCCGTGCGTTTCGACGAAGTGCTCGAGTCGCTGCGTTTGATCCGTGAGCTCTGCGCCGGCCTGCCCTATGGCGAGTGCGGCTTCGAGCTCAAGGCCCCGCGACGCCAGGCACGTGGCGCCGGCTGGGTGGAAGGCTAGCGCGGCGAGATCCTGGTCGCGCTGGAAACCGCTGCCGACGGCCGCATCGTGCGCTGCCACTGCCACGATCCTTCGTGGCAGAACTGGCCGGTGCTCGAACACGCCGTCATGGGCAACATCGTGCCGGACTTTCCGCTCATCAACAAATCGTTCAACTTGAGCTATTCGGGGCACGACCTCTGATGTGGCACATCCTCAAGCAGATCGTCCGCACCGGCATCGTCACCGAGCCGGCCCCGCGCGTTGCCGAAGGCGACAGTGCGGCGATCCAGCGCATACACCAGGACGTCCTGGACATCCTCGGCCAGGCGTTGACCATCCGCCAGGTCGATGCCGGGTCGTGCAATGGCTGCGAGCTGGAAATCCACGCCCTCGACAACCCCTACTACAACATCGAGGGCTACGGCATCAAGTTCGTCGCCAGCCCGCGCCATGCCGACATGCTGCTGGTGACCGGACCGGTGTCGCGCCACATGGAAGAGGCGCTGCGCCGCACCTACGACGCGACGCCCGAGCCCAGGCTGGTGGTCGCGGTGGGCGATTGCGGATGTAGCGGCGGCATCTTCGGCGAGAGCTATGCCAGTTGCGGCAGGGTCGCCAACGTGATTCCGGTCGATGCCACCGTGCCCGGATGCCCGCCGCCGCCGATCGAGATCCTGCGCGGGATTCTCGGTGCGGTTCGGCGCTGGCAGGGCAAAGCTGGCGGATCGTAGGTCTCCAGCCTGCCGATGGCGTCCCGCTCGAGGTGCATGTTCATGCGCCTGGCACCGGCGCGGCGACTGCCGTTGCAGCGCAGGCGCTGGTCGGAGCAGCCCGCGTCAGGCGGGCACGCCGATGGGCATCAGCGCGATGGGCTGCTCGCCGGGCGGCAGGCGCAGTGCCCGGGCAAGCGCGGCTTCGTCGAAGGCACCGATGACGACCGTCCCGAGCCCGAGGGCGGCTGCCTGCAGCGCCAGGCTCTGCGACGCCGCGCCAGCCTCGAACGCGACATAGCGAGCGGCCTTCGCGCCGTACCTGCCTGCAGTGCGCGCCTCGACGGCCGTGATGACGACGACCGCGGCGGCCACAGCGACGGCCTGTTGCCCCATCGCAGCTTGCTGCAGGCTCGACGCCGTGACCTCCGCGCTGGAGAACAGCAGCGCGTGCGTGGCCGGCAGGTAGCGATGCCCGCCCGCGACCAGGCCTTCGACCCGTGTCGCCACCAGGTGGAGTTCGAGCGGATAGAGCGCGCCGGCCGATGGCGCGGTGCGCCGGCCACCGGAGCCGGTCGTCCCCTGCGCCGCCCAGAGAAGTTGCGACACCGCGGCCAGTGCCAGCGGCTGGGCGGTGTAGCGCCGCACCGAGCGGCGCCGCGCCAGCGCCTGTTCGAGCGGCAGGCCACCGACCCTGTCCGGCGCCGCCAGAACCCCGCTGGTCGCGGGCCTGGCGAAGCCGGGCAGAATGGTCGAACCGCCGATGGCGGCGAACGCACGCGCGATCGCGGTGCGGCGCCGGACATCGATTTCGTGGCATTCGAGCACTGCACGCGCCTTTCTTCGATTGCCAACGATCGCAAAGTCGGGACGCATTGCAGTTGCGCCCGATCAATCGGCCATCCGAGCGACGCGATAGATACGGTGCGGAGTGCCTCGACCGACCCATGCGCCACCTGTTCGAAGCCCGTCTCGTCAACGATCCGTTCGGCGACCCCGGCCTGTACGTCGACTTCCGCGACGAACGCAGGGCGCTGCTGTTCGACCTCGGCGACATCACCGTGCTGCCGCCGCGCAAGCTGCTGCGCGTGTCGCATGTGTTCGTCAGCCACACCCACATGGACCACTTCGTCGGCTTCGACCAGCTCCTTCGTGTCGTGCTCGGGCGCAAGGACGGCATCGTGTTCTTCGGCGGGCCCGGCTTCGTCGCGCAGGTCGAACACAAGCTGCGCGCCTATACGTGGAACGTGGTGCACCGCTACTGCGTCGAATTCGTCCTCGACGTGCGCGAGATCGGCACCGACGGCCGCGGGCAGCGGGCGCGCTTCTCCAGCCGCACCGGCTTCGCGCGCGAGCCCTGCGCGCCGTTCGAGTGCGCCGGCGACGTGTTGCACGACGAAACACTGTTTCGCGTGCGCTGCCGATTCGTCGATCACGAGATGCCGTGCCTGGCCTTCGCCATCGAGGAGAAGGCGCGGCCCCGGGTCGCGAAGGACCGGCTCGCCGCGCTGGGCGTGGCCACCGGCCCGTGGCTGCGCGAACTGAAACTCGCGATCCTGGCGGCAGAGCCCGCGCCTACGCCGATCCACCTGCGCTGGCGCGACCGGCTCGGCGAGCACGAGATGACCCGCAGCGTCGGCGAACTGAGCGACATCATTCTCGATGTCGCCCCCGGGCTGCGCATCGGCTATGTGACGGACCTGCGCTACAGCGAAGCGAACCTGCGCACGCTGGTAACGCTTATCGCCGGCGTCGACCAGCTGTTCATCGAGAGCGTGTTCCTCGACGCCGACCTTGCCCATGCGCAGCGCAAGAACCACCTGACGGCGCGCCAGGCGGGCCAGATCGCGCACGAGGTCGGCGCCCGCGCCGTCGTGCCTTTCCACTTTTCGCCGCGCTATGGCGGGCGCGCTGCGGAGGTCGCGGCCGAGGTGCGGGCGGCCTGGTCGGGCCCGCCGGCCGCACCCGCTGCAAGAGACATTCCCGCTCAGGAGGGTGCGGCAGCGGCGCGTTCATGGACGCGGGCGATGCTCTGAACGACCTGCACGACTTCGTCGTCCGGCAGCGGCGGGCGGCAGTGGGTCCGGTTCCAGGCCAGCATCAGCTCGACCACGACGACGAGGTCGACATCGCGCCACAGCAGATGGCCGCCAAGCGAGGCGATGGTGTTGTTGCGTTGTCCTTCGCCGACGCCCTCGCGGACCAGCCGGCGCCACTGCGCGGGGCCGCGGCCGACGCGGTGAAGCGCCGCCCCTTGCGTGAAGAAGTGCACCGGGATCGGCGCCAGCGCGATTTCGTCCGGGCGGCGCTGC
>JACZKT010000500.1 GCA_014859905.1 Rubrivivax sp. | reverse complement strand
AGGCGGCGTCGCGGCCCAGGCGGCGCAGTTTGGCCAGCCAGCGCTGCACGCCCGCGGTGCCCAGGCCGTCGACGCCGCCGATCAGCGTTGCGCTGACTGGCGTGATACCGACGAAGCCCAGAATGTTGCGCTCCAGGGACTTGACGCTGTGCGCCCGGTACAACCAGCGGTAGAGCGCCGCCGGCATGCCCATGGTGACGACGACCCGTGCCGAGCGCCCGCTCAGGCCCTTGACGCCGAAGGGGTTGCCCGCGGCCTCCTTGAAGGCGAAACCCGGTCGCGCCAGTTGTTCCAGGAAGGCCTTCAGCAGCGCGGGCATGTCGCCCAGCCAGAGCGGGAAGAAGAACACCAGGTGTTGCGCCCACAGCACGTCGCGCTGCACCGGCGCCAGGGCGGCAGGCACTACGCCGTGCTGCCAGTCGGCCTGCGAGCGCAGCCACGGAAATTCGAGCTGCGCCACCTCGACGCGGCGCACTTCATGGCCGGCGGCCGTGGCTGCGTCCGCATAGGCGTTGGCCAGCGCGTGGCAGAGGTGGCGGGCCCCCGCGTCGGGGTGACCCTGTACGAGCAGGATGCAGCGTGATGACATGCCGCGATGCTGCGCCGGTGCGCGCGGCGCGGCGTTGAGGCGGCTCAATCCGGCTGCCGAAGGGCAAGGTTCAGCGCGCCCACAGCTGCTGCAACCGCAGGTCGTGCCGGCACGAACTGGCGGTCCTGGGTGCCGGGGTCGATGCGGCCCTCATGCCTGCGCCGCTTCGAAGCGCAGCGCCAGGCCGTTGTTGCAGTAGCGTTTGCCGCTGGGGAGCGGGCCGTCGTCGAAGACATGGCCCTGGTGGCCGCCGCAGCGCGCGCAGTGGTACTCGGTGCGCGGCAGGATCATCTTGTAGTCGGTGCGGGTGCTCAGGGCGCCGGGCAGTGGGGTGTGGAAGCTGGGCCAACCGCTGCCGCTGTCGTACTTGGCGTCGGACGAGAACAGCGGCCAGTTGCAGCCCGCGCAGTGGTAGGTGCCGGCGCGCTTTTCACGGTTGAGCGCGCTGCCGTGCGGCGACTCGGTGGCCTGGCGGCGCAGCACGGCGTACTGGTCGGGGCCGAGGCGGCGTTTCCATTCGTCGTCGGGCCATTGCAGCGGCTCGGGCTGGCAGGCAGCAGTGTCGGTCGCGGGGGCTGCTGCTGGCGCCGTGCCGGCCCTGGCGGGGCCGAAACCGAGCGCGGAGAGCCGCTGCAGCCACTGGCGTTTCGTCACGTTCGATCCCTGGGGCGTGATGCCGCTGGGTCGGGCGGCGGCGCAGCATCTCTCATTCCGAGCTGCCCAGCACCACGCTCACCTTGCGCATTTGGCCGGTGCGCCAGACCGAGACCGTGACCGTCTCGCCGGGCTGGTGCTTCTCGAACTGCGTCAGCATGTCGTCGAGGCTGGCCACCGGATCGTCGTTGATGGCGGTGATGACGTCGCCGGCGATCACCTCGCCGCGACTGCCGCGGCGGAAGGGCTGCAGCCCGGCGCGCTCTGCCGGGCTGCCGGGCACCACCTGCACCAGGGCCACACCCTGGGGCAGGCGCAGCGCCTGGTGCAGCGCGGCGTTGCCGGCGGCGATGCCGATCGTCGGCCGCAGGAAGCGGCCATCACGGATCAGCCGCGGCACGATGCGGTTGACCTCGTCGGCGGGGATCGCGAAGCCGATGCCGGCGCTGGCACCGCTGGGGCTGGCGATCTGCGTGTTGACGCCGATCAGCCGCCCGGCTGAGTCGAGCAGCGGGCCGCCCGAATTGCCGGGGTTGATGGCGGCGTCGGTCTGGATGACGCCACGGATGGTGCGGTTGTTGAAGGACTCGATCTCGCGGTTGAGCGCGCTCACGATGCCGGTGGTCAGCGTCTGGTCGAGGCCGAAGGGGTTGCCGATGGCGTAGACACGCTGGCCCACCAGCAGGTCGCGGCTGCTGCCCAGGGCCATCGGTGGCAGCTTGTCCTGCGGCGCCTCGATGCGCAACACCGCCAGGTCGCGGTCGGGGAAGGCGCCGACCAGCTCCGCGTCGTAGCTGGTCTGGTCGGCCAGCGTCACGCGCGCGCCACTGGCGCCCTGGATGACGTGGAAGTTGGTGACGATGTGGCCGCGCTCGTCCCACACGAAACCGGTGCCGGTGCCGCGTGGCACCTGCTGCACGTTCATGCTGAACAGGTCGCGCTGCACGCCCAGGCTGGTGATATGCACGACCGAGGGCGATGCTGTACGGAAGAGGTCGACATGGGCCTGCTCGTCGGCGGCCAGCGCGCCGCGCGGCGTGACCGGGCGCGGTGCGGCGTCGGTGCGGCCGTTGACCAGCGGCGGCATGACCAGGAAGGCGACGAC
>JACZKT010000499.1 GCA_014859905.1 Rubrivivax sp. | reverse complement strand
AACGAAGCCCAGCGTGCGGCGTCGTTCCGTGGTGTCGTGTTCGTGACGCTGCGCACCGAAGCAGCGCTGGCGGCGCTGGCTCCCGAAGACCACCGCTACCTGCGCTGGTGCCTCATCGACCCCGCCTCCGAGGCGCCGTACCGCAGGCTGGCCGGCGGCGCCGGCTGCGAGCCGGCTGCCGGCGGCCGGGTGCCGGCCGCTCACCTCCAGGCCGTACGCACGGTGCAACTGGGCGGCCGCAGCTACGAACTGCAGGTCGGCACGGCCCTGGCCGACGTTCCTGGCCAGCAGCGCGAAACCGCCTGGCTGCTGTCGCTGGCCGGCCTGGCCTCGGCGGCCATGCTGGGTGCGCTGCTGCTCACCGTGACCGGCCACAGCCGGCGCACCGAACTGGTGGTGCAGGCAGGCACCACCGAACTGCGGCGCGAGGTGGCCGAGCGCACGCAGGCCGAAAGGGCCCTGCGCGACAGCGAACAGCGCTTGCGCAGCATCTTCGACCACGCGCCCATCGGCGTCATGTTCCTCGACCCGCGTGGCCACATCATCGAGTGCAACCCGCGGTTGTGCGAAATGATCGGGCACAGCGCCAAGGACCTGCGCGGCCGCTCGGTGGCCGAGATCGTGCACCCCGACGACGCGGCCCACATCCGACGCCAGCGGCGTGACCTCTTCACCGGCCTGCCCGATGCGGTGCTCGACGCCGTGCGCATGCGCCCGGTCGACGGCCGCGAACTGCTCGTGCGCGCCAGTGCCTCGGCGCTGCGCGACGAGCGCGGCCGCGTCGTGCGCATCGTGAGCGTGCTCGAGGACATCACCGAACACCGGCGGCTGCTGGCCTCTGAGCACGCGCTGCACCGCGCCGAAGCGGCCAACCGCGCCAAGAGCGACTTCCTGTCGCGCATGAGCCACGAACTGCGCACGCCGCTCAACGCCATGATCGGCTTCTCGCAGTTGCTGGGCATGGACCGCGAGCCCGGGCTGGCGCCCCACCAGCGCGAGTGGACGCTGCAGATCCAGCGTGCCGGCTGGCACCTGCTGGAGATGATCAACGAGACCCTGGACCTGGCGCGCATCGAGTCGGGAGCGGTGCCACTGGCGCTGGCGCCTCTGGAATTGGCGCCGCTGGTGTCGGCCAGCCGGGCGATGGTGGCGGCAAGCGCCGAGCAGCGCGAGGTCACGCTGCACGAACGACTGGCCAGGAACGCGCCGGCGCTGGTGGGAGATGCCACGCGAGTCAAGCAGATCCTGACCAACCTGCTGAGCAACGCCGTCAAGTACAACCGGCCCGGCGGCAGCGCGACGGTCAGTTCGCGGCTGGCCGACGACGGCATGGTCGAGATCGCGGTCACCGACACCGGCCTGGGCATGAGCGAGGAGCAACTGGCAGCGCTGTTCCAGCCCTACAACCGCCTCGGGCGCGAAACCACCGGCATCGAAGGCACCGGCATCGGCCTCGTCATCAGCCGCCGCCTGGCCGAACTGATGGGCGGCACGCTCGAAGCCGCGAGCCGCGGCGGTGCAGGCTCGATCTTCACGCTGCGCCTGCCTGCAGCCGAAGCGTCCGAGCCCGCGGTGCCGGAGCGCTACACCGACACCTCGCCGGCACCTTACCAGGAACGCCGGGTGCACTACGTGGAGGACAACGAGACCAACATCGAGGTCATGCGCGGCGTGCTCGCGCTGCGCGCCCAGGTCGTGCTGGAGACATCGACGCTGGGACTGGACGGCATGGCCGCCATCCGGCGCAATCGCCCCGACCTGATCCTGCTCGACATGCAGCTGCCCGACATCAGCGGCATCGAACTCCTGCGCCACCTCAAGCGTGACGACATGCTGGCCGACATCCCGGTGGTCGTGGTCTCGGCCGATGCCTCGCCGCTGCACATGCAGCAGGCCTTGACGCTGGGCGCTGCGCACTACATGACCAAGCCGCTGGATGTGTCGCGTTTCCTGGGGATCATCGACAAACTGCTGGAAGAGGTCGAAACGCGTTGGTGAATGTGAGCAAACACTCTCTCTTTTAGCTAACATAATTGGCATCGACAAGAAGCCAGTCCAGAAGAATTGGCTGGTATCAGCACTCACGGATGGAGAGTGCTAATATTTGCGGAACTCGACCCGGATCCGGCAATCACAGACGCCATGAATACAAGTACTCCGAATGCCCTGGCTGTACGCGACGCATGGTCGATGGTGCCCTCCCTGGGCAACCTCGACGCCTACGTTTCAGCGGTCAATCGCATGCCGATGCTGACCCACGAGCAGGAGCTCGACTTCGCGCGCCGGTGGCGCGAGCAGGGTGACCTCCAGGCCGCAGGGCGGCTGGTGCTGTCGCACTTGCGGTTGGTGGTCTCGATCTCGCGCCAGTACCTGGGCTACGGCCTGCCACAGGGCGACCTGATCCAGGAAGGCAACGTGGGCCTGATGAAGGCCGTCAAGCGTTTCGACCCCGAGCAGGGCGTGCGCCTGGTGAGCTACGCGATGCACTGGATCAAGGCCGAGATCCATGAGTACATCCTGAAGAACTGGCGCATGGTCAAGGTGGCCACCACCAAGGCCCAGCGCAAGCTGTTCTTCAACCTGCGCTCGATGAAGCAGGGCATGAAGGAAGACGCGCTCGACGCCGACACGCACCGCAACACGCTGACCCCGGCCGAGGTGGCGACGATGGCGCGCGAGCTGAACGTGAAGCCGTCCGAAGTGGTGGAGATGGAAACGCGTCTGACCGGCGGCGACGTGGCACTGGAGCCGCCCTCCGACGACAGCGAGGAGAGCTACGCCCCCATCGCCTACCTGGCCGACGACAGCAGCGAGCCGACGCGGCGCCTGGAAGCGCTGCACCGCGACTGGCTGGCCGGCGACGGCATCGCGCAGGCGCTGCACACGCTGGACGCGCGCAGCCGCCGCATCGTCGAGGAGCGCTGGCTCAAGGTCAACGACGACGCATCCGGCGGCATGACGCTGCACGAACTGGCGGCCGATTACGGCGTCAGTGCCGAGCGCATCCGCCAGATCGAGGCCGCGGCGCTGAAGAAGATGCGCAAGGCGCTGATGTGAGCCCCCAGGCTCGCTAGCGCTCGCCACCCCCGAGGGGGCTGAGTGCCGCGGCTCCAGGTCCGCCTGCGCGGACCTGGACGGCACGAAGGCCCGGCGCGTCTCGCGCCGGGCTCTTGCAGCGGACCGGCGTAGCCGGATCCGCGCAAGCGCCTTGGCCTGGTCAGACTTTCGGCGGTGGCTCGGCCAGCAGGATCTGCAGGTCGTGCTTCAGCGCCTCGGCACCCGTGCCGTAGCGCGTGAACAGCCGCACCTTGCCGTTGGCGTCGAAGACGTAGCTGCCCGCGGTGTGGTCCATGGTGTAGCTGCCAGCGGTCTGCCCGGGCACCTTGGCGTAATACACCTTGAAGGCCTTGGCCACCGCCTGCGTTTCCTCCATGCTGCCGCGCAGGGCCACGAAGCCGGCGCCGAAGTTGTCGACGTAGGCCTTCAGCACCTCGGGCGTGTCGCGTTCGGGGTCGACGGTGATGAACACGCCCTGCACGCGCGCGCCGTCGGCACCCAGCGCCTTGCGGACTTCGGCGATCTCCAGCAGCGTCGTCGGACAGACGTCGGGGCACTGCGCGTAGCCGAAGAAGACCAGCGTCACTTTGCCCGCGAAGTCGGCGAGCGTGCGGCGCTTGCCATCTGCGTCGGGCAGGTCGAAGCCTTGCGCGTATTCGGCGCCGGTGATGTCGATGGCCTTGAACGACGGCGCGGCGCTGCGTTCACAGCCCGCGAGCCCCGCCGCCAGCGCCAGCAAGACTAGAAATTTCCGGAGAACAGCCATGGGCTCAGATAGTGGTCCAGCAGCAGCGCGGCGAACAGCAGCGAGAGATGCCAGATGGAAAAACGGAAGGTCGCCCGCGCCAGCAGGTCGCTGTAGTCGCGCCACAGGGTCCACGCATACAGGATGAACAGACCCCCCAGCGCCAGCGCCGCCGCCAGGTAGATCCAGCTGCTCATGCCGTAGACGAAGGGCAGCAGCGTCGCCGCGAACAATACCAGCGTATACAGCAACACCTGCAGCCGCGTGAACTCGGGGCCATGCGTGATGGGCAGCATGGGCAGCCCGGCCTTGCGGTAGTCCTCGACGCGGTACAGCGCCAGCGCCCAGAAATGCGGCGGCGTCCACAGGAAGATGATCAGGCACAGCATCAGCGCCTCGGGGCCGACGTGGCCCGTCATCGCCGCCCAGCCCAGCACCGGCGGCATGGCGCCAGAGGCACCGCCGATGACGATGTTCTGCGGCGTCAAGGGCTTCAGCACCACGGTGTAGATCACCGCATAGCCGACGAAGGTGGCGAAGGTGAGCCACATCGTCAGCGGGTTGACGGCCCAGTACAGCAGCGCGCTGCCCAGCGCGCAAAGCACGGCCGAGAAGACGAGCGTCTGCGCCGAGCTCAAGTCGCCCTTGGCGCTGGGGCGCCACGCGGTGCGCGCCATGCGGCTGTCGATGCGCTGCTCGACCAGGCAGTTGAACGCCGCCGCCGCGCTGGCCACCAGCCAGATGCCCACCGTGGCCGCGCCGGCCAGCCGCCAGTCGGGCCAGCCCGGTTGCGCCAGCAGCATGCCGATGAGGGCGCAGAACACGATCAGCTGCACCACGCGCGGCTTGGTCAGCATGTAGTACTGCGACCAGCGAGCGGTCAGACTGGGCGATGCGGCGAGCGTGTGGGCCATGGAGGAGGAAAGCCTGATTCTAGGCAGCCGCCGTCGGACGCGGCGCGGCGCCTTCGACCCAGCGCGGCGCGCTGGGT
>JACZKT010000498.1 GCA_014859905.1 Rubrivivax sp. | reverse complement strand
CATGGGGGCGGCAGCGGCGGGTGGGCGTTCGATTGGAGCATTCGACATACCGATTGTCAACAATCGCAATGTTGCCTATTATGGTGCTCCCCCAACCCAAGAGGACGTGCCATGGCTCAGACCCGGCTCCAATCCGACGTCACCGGCACCGTATGGAAGATCGAGGTGCGCGAAGGCGACACCGTCACCGAGGACCAGACGCTGGTGATCCTGGAGAGCATGAAGATGGAGATCCCGGTCAGCGCGCCGCACGCCGGCACCGTGCTGCAGCTGCTGGTGAAGGAAGGCGAGGGTGTGGCCGAAGGTCAGGACGTGGTGGTGATCGGATGATTGCCGGCCGCCTCGTCAGCTGGGCGGCGGCCCAGCACGGCACGCGGCCTTCGCTGGTTTTTCGCGACCGCCGCTACAGCCACCTGGAGATCGAGGCGCGCAGCAACCGGTTCGCGCAGGCATTGATTGCGCTCGGGCTGCAGCCGGGCGAGCGCTTCGCGGTGCTGCTGGACAACTCGGTGGAAAGCCTGGACAGCCTGTTCGGCGCGGAGAAGGCGGCGCTGACCTACGTGGCGCTGAACGCACGTCACACGCTGGCCGAGCACCTGGACATCCTGGCCGATGCGCAGGCCTGCACGGTACTGGTCGGCTCGCAGTACGCCGACCTGGCCCGCGCCCTGGCGCGCGCGGCCGGCCAGCAGTTGCCGGAGCTGCGCCTGGTGCTCGGCCTGGGTGTGCAAGTGCCGGACGTCGTCGATTTCGGTGCGGCCATCGAATCGGCGCCGCCACTGGCGCCGGCGATCGACATCCGGCCCGAGCATCTGATGCGAATCGCCTACACCAGCGGCACCACCGGCAAGCCGAAGGGCGTGGCCTATTCGCTGGAGCGGTTGCTGGCGCGCCTGAACAATCACTTCCTGGCGATGGAGTACGGCCTGTCGGTCGATGACGCGATGCTGCATGTGGGCCCGCTGACGCATGCCGCCGGCGTGTACTTGTTCCCCTGCTTTCTGCGCGGCGCGCGCAACGTCATCCAGGACCGCTTCGACCCGGCCTCGCTGCTGGCGGCGATCGAACGCGAGCGCATCACCCACCTGATGCTGGTGCCGACCATGATGAACCGGCTGGTCGAGGCCATCGAAGGCGGCGCGCGCGCCGACTGGTCGTCGCTGAAGCGCATCCACTACGGCACCGCGCCGACGCCGGTGTCGCTGATCCGACGCGCGCAGAAGATCTTCGGCCCGATCCTGCGCCAGCAGTACGGCATGACCGAGGCGGTCCAGCCGCTGACCGTGCTGTATCCGCACGAGCACGTGGGCGACAGCGCGGACGGCGCCGACGACGCCATCGGCTCCTGCGGCCGGCCGACGGCCAACGTGCGCATCGTGCTGCACGACGCGCAGGGCCGCGAGGTGCCGCCGGGCGAGGTCGGCGAGGTGACCATCGCGCACGAGGGCGCAGCCAAGGTGCAGTTGTGGCGCAGGCCTGAGTTGATGGCCGAGGTGGTGCGCGACGGCTGGTTCTACAGCGGTGACCTGGGTCGCTTCGACCGGCATGGCTTCCTGCACATCGTCGGCCGCAACAAGGACATGATCATCAGTGGCGGCTTCAACGTGTATGCACGCGAGGTCGAGGATGCGCTGGCAGCGCACCCGGCGGTGCTGGAGTCGGCGGTGCTGGGCCTGCCCGATGCCGAATGGGGCGAGATCGTCGTCGCGGTAGTGGTGCTGCGCAAAGACGGCGTTGCCGATGCCCAGGCGCTGCAGGCACATTGCGCTGCACGCATCGCCGGGTACAAGAAGCCGCGCCGCGTGGCCTTTGTCGACGCTCTGCCGCGCAACCTGGCGGGCAAGGTGTTGAAGGGCGAACTGCGCGCCTGCTTCGAGCCAGCCTGAGTCATGCGGCCGGCGTGCCCAGCAGGCGCGCGGCTTCGTCGGCCGACTCGCCTGTGCGTTGGCGCGCCAGCAGCACCATCTGCTCAACGTCACCGCGCTCCAGCGCCTTGGCCGCCTGCTTCCACAGCTTGACCGAGCGCCGGCGCCGCGCAACGGAGGCCAGCCCGAGCTTGCTGTAGCGCAGGCTCTGCAGCGACAGCGCCGCGATCATGCGCCGCAGCTGCTCGTTACCGGCAAAGCGGGCGCTGATCTGGATCAGTCGGTGCGTGGTCTCGGCATAGGCGTCGCCGCCCGACGGGTCGTCGGCGAGCGCTTCCAGCTGGACGACGCCCGCTCGCATCACCGCCAGCAGCTCCGGTGGGCGGGTGGCCACCACCTTGCGCACGACCATCTCGAAAAGTCCGGCGCGGATTTCGAACAACTCGCGCAGTTCGGTGGCCGACAGGCTGGTGACCACCGCGCCGCGCCTTGGCAGCACCATGACCAGGCCTTCGCGCTCGAGGATGCGGATCGCCTCGCGTACCGGGCCCCGGCTTATCGCGAACTCGTCGGCCAACTCCTGCTCGCCGATGCGCGTCCCGGGCGCGAGCTTCCCGCCGATGATGCGGTCGGCCACCTTGGCCGCCACCTGCTCCGATACTGTGAGCGTCGGGCCGGCGGCATCGGCGAACAGGCGAAACTCAACGGTCTGCTCCCAACGGGTGAAGATCTCTTGATCGCTGTCCGACGTGCGCATCACGAGCGGTTAACCTGCTGATTGTTGACAATCCTGACAAGTATAGGCGTGGAGCTGGCCGAGGCAAATGCTCCCGTTATGGCCGTGTTCGAGAATGACGACTGCGCGTGTGGTCATGGGGTGGGTCTCCCTGGGGCTAGTGACCGGACCGCTCCGGCTGCGGTCTGTGGCGGGCTAAGTGGCAGGTGAGTGCCGGGTGGCAAGGCCGCGCGGTATGGCCCTATTGGGAGCCATGTCGCCGCACATACGCATGGGGTTACCGAGTGATGGGCGCGGTCGTTGACTTGGCGCAAGGCCGCCGTCGAAGGATGGGCCGCCACCGAAGCGAAAGACCGCCCGGCCCGTGTGCGGCTGGCGCTGCGACTGCTGAAGGCGTTTCTTCGGTGGGCCGCCGCCGAGCCCGACCTGAAGGGCAAGGCCGACCCCACCGCCGCCAGCGCGAAGAAGACGCGAGAGGCCGCCGGCAAGGCGAAGCGGAAAGACGACTATTTGCAACGCGAGCAACTGGCCGCGTGGTTCAAGCATGTTCGCGCCATCCCCAAGCCGGTAATCGCCGCCTACCTGCAATGCCTGCTGTTGACGGGTGCCCGCCGCGAAGAACTGGGCGCGCTGCGCTGGGAAGACGTGAACACGCAATGGCGCGGGATGGACCTGAAAGACAAGATAGAGGGCCGCCGCCCGGTGCCGCTGACGCCCTACGTTGCGCACTTGCTGGCCGGCCTGCCGCGCCGCAACGCCTGGGTTTTCTCAAGCACGCGGGCACTGGCCCTTGATGCCAAGAGCGCCGCGCGCCGTGCCCGCCGACACGCCAGCAAGGGCACAGAGGCACCGGCCGGCGCAATGGCCGAAGTGAGCGCATCCGGCCGGCTTGTGGAGCCCAGCATTGCGCACCGCCGCGCCTGTGCTGCCGCTGGCCTGGAGGGCTTGACTCCGCATGGCCTGCGCCGCAGCTTCGCCAGCCTGTGCGAGTGGCTGGACATCCTCGGCGGCATCAGCGCACAGATTCAAGGGCACGCACCGCAGGGCGTGCGCGAACAGAACTACATCCGCCGGCCCCTGGACCTGCTGCGCGTGCACCACGAGAAGATTGAAGCGTGGATTCTTGAGCAGGCGGGCGTGGCCTTCGACACAAAGGCCGCGACGAAGCCGGGCTTGCGCAAAGTCGTCGCCGTATGAACCTATCAATTTGATAGGATGCAGTCTTGACGAAACCTTCCCAACGTCAGCTTGAACGGCACATTCGCGCAAGCGCGGCCGACTCGGCCAACGTCGTCATGACCGCGCACGCGCGGCAACGCATGAAGCAGCGACACGTCACCATGCCGATGCTGATGGAAGTGCTGACCCGGGGTGTGATGGCGAGGCCACCAGAGCCGGAGTTGCGTCACACCGGCCTGCGTTGCCAGATGCAGCGTTTCGTGGCTGGGGTGAACGTTGCGGCGGTGGTGTACGTGGAGTACCCGGCACCTGACTTGGTGGTGGTCACGGTGATAGACATAGACGGAGCATGAGCATGTATCACTACACCGACGGTGGCTTGCGCAACGTGTGGCTGGCCAATGGCTACACCAAGCAGAAAACGCCCTTTGGCGAAGGCGTGGCCATTCACGATATCGACGGGTTGACTCGGGCAATCTGCACGATGCTGACCAAGCGGGCCGGCGTGCTGACCGGCGCCGAGTTGCGCTACTTGCGCACCGCCGGAATGCTGCTGTCGCAGCCAGCGCTGGGCAAGCTCATGGGTGCGGATGGCCAGTCCGTTGCACGCTGGGAGAAGACCAGCAAAGTGCCGCGATGGGCCGACAAGTTGGCGCGCCTGCTGTACGTTGCCCACGCCGAAGGCAACGTTCCCATCCGTCGTGCCGTCGAACGCATCCAGACTGTCGAGCGGCTGACCAAGCAGCGCATCGTCGTTGAGGAATTGGATGGCCGCTGGCGGCCCCGTGTTGACGACGCCGCCGAAGGCAAGGAGTTGACCGCCGCCTGACGGCACCTTGAATTTCGCCCCAGCCAGGCCCGCGTCGAATACGGGCCGAAGACACGGCCCCCGAGGTGTCGCGCTGGGGCACCTTCAATCGGGGTGCATCGGGGGACCTGATTCCCGACGAGTTTCAGCAGGCTCACGTTATGAGCTAGTCGGGGTCGAAGATGGGACACCACGACAGGAGGTCTCCCATGCCGATGAATCGAGTGCAGTTCCAACCGGGGTTGTCGATGGCCGAGTTCATGCGCCGCTACGGCACCGAGGAAGGGTGCGAAGCCGCGCTCACCGTCGCCCGCTGGCCCCAGGGCTTCTCCTGCCCCCGATGCGGCGGCTCGTCGCGCACGTCGTTTCGGCGACGGGGTCTCGGTACTGGCAGTGCGGTGGGTGCCAGCACCAGTGCAGCTTGACCAGCGGCACCGTTTTTGAGGGTACCAAGTTGCCCTTGACGGTCTGGTTCCTCGCCATGCATCTGCTCACCCAGGCCAAGAACAGCTGACTTGGCTTAAGGGAGTCGCTTGTGGCCGCACCGAAGGCTGTACCCTGGATATCCGTCGGTTACACGCTTTGGCGGAGCGAACACACGAGCAGCAGAGGGCACTACCGCTGAGCGACCCAAAGCGCCGATTGCCGAAGAAAGAGCCCTATGCGGAAATGTCAGGTTCGTCGCCGAACCCGAGCCGACCCTCACCGAGGGCCCCGCGGAGCAGCACTGCTCCCAATGCGCCCGTTGCGTCCCAGAAGCGACGAAGCCCATCACGATGGACGGGCTTCGGAAAGATGGCTGGTGGCCTGGGGCGGAATCGAACCACCGACACGCGGATTTTCAATGTTGGTTGCGTACCTTCTCGCACGTTCTCGCTTATTCCCAAGTGATTGATTCTCATGGTCAAGACCTGGATGGGAGGCCTTTCCGAGGTCCCGCGTCTTCCCGCCGTTTGTGTAGTTTTCTCGGCCGGATTACACAGGAAGTACACCGGCCACGGCGAGCCCGACTCAGGCCGCGGCGCGCTGCCTGATCTCGTCCAGTACCTGCACCATCTGATCGACCTTGGCCACCGGGAACAGCCCCTCCGGCCCCTGCGGGCTGATGTCGAGGAACGGCGACTCGTACAGCCGCCCGGCCTCCATCACGCCGTTGGTCGTCAGCTCGGAAACGATCAATTCGATGAATTCGATCTGGTCTGGCGTGGCCTGGGTGCCCGCGATTACGTCGTTGAAGGCCTGCGCCACCGCCTCGCGCTCCATGCCGACCAAAGAGCGAATGAAGATACCCAGCCCGAACTTGCCTTCGGCCGCCTTCTGGATCAGCTCTGGCGTGCCGCCGGCGTCCGCCAGCATGCGCTCCAGTTCCACCAGGTCGGTGGGCGTCAGTGCCTGGCCGCGCCGCAGCCGCTGCAAGGCCAGATGGCCCTCGTGGGCCTTGAGGAATTGCCGCGCCTTGTCCTTGAACCTGGCCATGTCCAGGCCGTTGGCGACTTCGGGCAGGTCGAAGGTGGTCTCGGTGCCCAGCTCGTCGATGAAGTCGGTGTAGACCACTTTCTTCTTCGACTTCTCGATCAGCTTGACCAGCAGACGCAGCCGCTTGCGGGCGTTCTCCAGCATGCCCAGCGTCACATCGTTCCACCATTCGTCGCCCGCGATGGCCTGGATCAGCACCATCTCGGCCTGGATGGCTGGCACGGCTTCCTGCTCTTCCAGCGCGCTGGCAATGGCGCGAATCTGATCCCGCAGCGCGCCGAACCCGGGCGCGGCTTGCAGGATGGCCAGTTGGGTGCGCAGCACCAGCAGGTCGAAGCGTTTGGCCTCCTCGTCAGCGTCCACCAGCTCGGTGGGCAGGCTGGCGATGTGGCTGGCCAGTTCGGCATGGTCGTCTCCAGTCAACGCTTCCCAGGCCTCGGGCCGCGCGAACTTCTCGACCGTGCGTCGCTGGGGCCGCACCACGAAGTTCTCGACATTCATGGCCGCCACCACCTGGTGCAGATGGCCGGCCGTGCTGTCGCGCAACTGCTGACGGTTGGGTTGCGGCCCGTACTTGGCGCGCGGCTCGTTGCCGTGCTGCCCATCGATGACCTCGCGGTCCAGCTCATCGATCAGGCTCAACCGCGCCTTGAACAAGCGCGTGCCCAGGGATTCACTGGAACTGCCGTCGGTGGTGTCCGGGTTCTGGCTGAAGAATTCCAGGTTCTGGCAGTAGTCGAACAGGTAGAAGAACTTCTTGTGTTCGCCTGGGCCGAACAGGTCGGGGCACAGCCGCGTGCCGCGCCCCACCATCTGCCAGAACTTCGTGCGCGAGCGGACGATCTTGAAGAACACCAGGTTCACCACCTCGGGCACGTCGATGCCGGTGTCCAGCATGTCCACCGAGATGGCAATGTGCGGCGCCTTGTCCTTGGCCGAGAAGGCGTCGATCAGGCTCTGCGCGTAGACGGTCTTGTAGGTGACGACCCGCGCGAACTCGCCCTTGTGGTGCGGGTAGTTGACATTGAAGCGCTCGGCGATGAACTCGGCGTGGTCGTTGTTCTTGGCGAACACGATGGTCTTGCCCAACCTGTCGCCGCCGGCCACCTTCTGGCCTCTGGTCATCAGGTGCGCCAGCGCCTTGTCGACCGTGTCGGTGTTGAACAGCCACTTGTTCAGCGCCGCGGCCTCCACCTCGTTGGGCGGCGGGGTGCCGTCTTCGCTCCACTCCAGGGCGTCCCACTGTTCCTTCTCGTCTTCGCTGAGCTGGGCGTACTTGATGCCGTCGCGCTGAAACTTCAGCGGCACCGACACCGCCAGCGGCGGCACCAGATGGCCATCGGCCACCGCCTGGTCCAGCGGGTAGGCGTCGGTGGGCACACCGTCTTCCAGGTCGAACAGGCCGTAGGTGTTGTGGTCGATCTCGTCCTTGGGTGTGGCCGTCAGGCCCACCAGCAGGCAGTCGAAGTACTCGAAGATGGCGCGGTACTTCTGGTAGACCGAGCGGTGCGCCTCGTCGATAACGATCAGGTCGAAGTGGCCCACGCCGAAGCGCCGCTGCCCGTCCAGGGCCTCGTCGATCAAGCCCATCATCGTCGGGTAGGTGGAGACGAACACCCGGCCCTCGGTGTGCTTGTCGGTTACCAGGTTGACGGGCGATGAGTCCGGCAGGTGGCGCTTGAAGGCATTCACCGCCTGGTTCACCAGCGCCACCCGGTCGGCCAGGAACAGCACCCGCTTGGCCCAGTTGGCGCGCATCAGCACATCGGCCAGCGCGATCACCGTGCGCGTCTTGCCCGCGCCGGTGGCCATCACCGCCAGTGCCTTGCGCAGGTGGTGCTTCTCGAAAGTCTCGCCGATGCGGCGCACCGTTCGCACCTGGTAGTAGCGCTCGATGATGCTGGCGTCTATCACCGCGGTGGCCAGCGGCTTGCGGCTGCTGCGGCGCTGGATCATCAGCGCCAGCTCGGCCTTCTTGTAGAACCCCTGCACCGCGCGTGGCGGGTAGAGCACGTCGTCCCAGATCCAGTGCTCATAACCGTTGGAGCAGAAGATCACCGGCCGCTGGCCATACTGCGCTTCCAGGCAGTCGGCATACAGCTTGGCCTGTTGCTGGCCCTCCTTTGCGCCCTTCTTCGTGCGCTTGGCTTCCACCAGCGCCAGCGGCTTGCCGTCGTCGCCCCACAGCACGTAGTCCACGAAGCCCTGGCCTTGCTCGTTGGGCATGCCGGCGACCTCGATCTCGAAGTTCTTCTTCGGGTCGAGTTGCCAGCCGGCCTCCTTCAGCAGCAGGTCGATGAAGTAGTCGCGGGTTTCGGCTTCGGAATAGTCGTGCGTGTCGGGCGTGGCGGCGTTCACCACCTTGGCGGCGGCCACCTGCTCGCGCAGCCGGGCCAGTTCGGCATCCAGCGCCGCCGTGGTGCCCAGCAGCGTGGACAGCCTTTCATCGCGCTCGGCGAGTTGCGCCTGGAGCTTCTGCAACTGGTCCAGGGTCTGCGGTGGCACGGCCGGTGCTGCGGCGGCAGGCCGGGCCAGCAGCGCGGGGTTGAAGGCCAGCCCGGGGTCGGGCCGGCCGCGCTGGCCATAGGTGCGTGCCAGCCAGTAGCCGATGTGGAACAGCTCGCGTGTGGCCACCACGGCATCGGCTGGCAGTACCTTGCGGGTGCTGTGCACGGCCTGGTTGCCCAGTTCCTTGATCACCTTGGCCTTGGTGAACACCGCTTGGCCCACCACTTGGGCAAAAGTGGGCTCGTGGATCAGGGCGCTCAGGTTGTCCTGGTAGGGCAGGCGCAGGCCACGGTCATGCTTGTAGAGCCAGGCCACCGCCATTTCCAGCGTGCGCCGGGCGTAGAAGCATGCTGCCCGCGCGTCGATGTGCGCCATGTCTTCGGCCTTGGTGGCCGACTCGTGCAGCAGCGGCCACTCAGCCAGCAGGAACCCGAAGTTGCTCATGCCGGTCCGCCCGATTGATTGCAAGTGGCGGCGCCGCGGTTGCAAATGCCCCGGTGCGCCAACTCGTTGAAAGACAAGGCAAATTTCGGCTGCATTGCAACTTCAGCCGGTCTCGTTTGCAACTTGCTGGCCGGGATTGCAATCGGCCGGCGGTACGCCGGGGTAGTAGCGCGCCGCCCGCGTCACGCCCCGCTTGTGGACCGCCTGCTCAGCCACCAGTTCCCGCAGCAGCACCTGGATCTCGCTGCGCGCCAGCGCCGGCAGCACCTGCCGGAACTCTTCCATCCGCGCGCCCACGGCCTTGTTGCGCTCGATGTGGCGGCGCAGCAGCGCCTTGTTGGTGTCGCGGTCCAGGCCCAGCTTGCGGGTGTAGACGCCCTTGGCCCCGATCGCCTCGTACAGCCGGTGCGACAGCAGGTATCGCGTGGCCCGGCCCCGGCCGGTGGATTCCACCGCACCCATCTCCACCAGCCGCGGCAGCCGGGAGCGCAGGGCTTCGTTCAGCGGCTGCTCGCGGTGCAGGTGGTCCAGCACCAGGAAGTCGTGGGTCGAAAAGCCGCGCAGCGTTTCCTCGCCCAGCCGCTCCATGAAGCGCACGAAGGCCGGGTCGCTGACCAGGCCGTTCAGGCACAGCCGCACCTCATGCGCGCTGGTGCCGGTGAAGTCGGGCAGCGGCTTGCCCTGGCGGATGGCGCGCTCGAACATCAGGTTCATGCCCTGGCCCGATCGCTCGATCAGCCCGCAGCGGGCCAGCGCCTCGGCCAGGCGCCGGTTGCGCGGGCTCTGCTGGTCCAGGACGTTGTCCTTTGTGATGCCCGGCGGAAAGCCGCCCGGGCTTACCACTTCCAGCCGCTGGGCAAACTGCCGCACGAACACCGACCCGCCCAGCCGGTAGTCGCGGTGCGCCACCGCGTTGAGCAGGGCCTCGCGCACCTGCACCTCGTCGAAGGTGGGCACGTCCATCACGAACAGGCCGTCGCGGTAGGGCTCACGTTCGTTGCGCAGGTTGATCAGCGTCCACAGCGCATCGTGCCAGGCGAAGAAGCCCTCGCGGAATTCCTCACGCTGGGCTGCGGGGCCGGACGCCTCGGACGAGCGGTACTCGAACACCAGCTCGGCCTGTGCCAGGTGGCGGCCCAGCGCCGGCCGGGTGCCGAACAGGATCAGTGCCGCATAGGTCACGCCGCCGTCCACCAGCAGTTCGGCGTTGGTCAGCGTTTCGGCATCGCCCCAGCCGGCCTTGCGCTCGTCGCGGGTCTTCTGCGCCCAGCGGGCGCGGAAGGTGGCGATGGCGGCCGGCGACAGGTCGGACAGCAGGGCCGCCGGGCACACCTCGGCCGAAAAGTCGGGGCCGGTCTCGGCGAAGATGGCCTTCAGTTCGGCATCACCCAGGCTGGCCACGTCGTCGCCGGCCCGCTTCAGGTAGCGCCCGTCGATCTGCCAGGCCGTGCCGGGCAGGCGGCCAGGCACATGCACGATGAGCAGCCGGCCTTCGGGCAGCTTCAGCTCTTCCACCGGGATGCGGTGCGACAGGCGCTGGTGCAGGCCGGCCTCGGTGCGGCCCGGTTCATCGAACGCCGCCGTGCCCACCACCCGGCGCGGCCGGCGGTCGGTCACGCCCAGCACGATCTTGCCACCGCCCTCGTTGGCCAGCGCCACGCAGTACTGCAACAGCTTCTCGAAGTCGTAGCGCGCCTTTGCCTCCTTGAACTCCAGCCGCGTGCCCTCGGGCTCGGCCAGCCATTGCTGGAGTTGTTCGGGCGGGGTGCGCATCGGCGAAGGCTACGAGAGTTGCCCGGCGAACGCGCGGTGCTGCAGGGAGGCGAACAGCGCGTCGAGTTCTGCGACCGTTGCCATTTGGCGGCGCCTGACGACTTCGACCGCCGCCAAGTACCTGCAGAACTCGCGCTGAAGGTCCAAGGTCGGAACTGGGACAGATACCTTCAACAGACCGTCTTGATCGATCGTAGTCATCGTTACGGTCTTGGCGAATTTGAACAACTTCTGCCGCTGCGACGGCAACCTCAGCGCGTAGTTGAGAAATCGCGGTTCGATCCTCTTCTGGTTGGGCGAAACGCGGATGACATGACACTCGAAAAGTGCCTCATCGTCCTCACCGAGGTAGACGTTGTTGTATCCAATGCCAGCAAGCTTCAAAGAGGATCGGCAGAAGAGCAAGTCCCCGTTCCGCAGACCGTACCGCGCTTTGTCCCTCGTGCTTGCCAGCAACGCCCTGGAGTTCGAACAGTCGATCTCGTTGCCCTTGAAGAGTTCTTCGACCCAAACAACGGGCGTACCAGCGCCATACTCTTCGTTCTTCTTGAAGATCCCGTTGTTCGGCGTCCCGACGATGAGTTGGCCAAGCTCAAGCTCCGCCCAAGACTTTGGGTTCGGCCCAGGATCGCCAAACATCTCGATGAAGATGGACTGCGTGAGGCTGTCCAGTTGCGCCAAGGCTTCCCGGCGCTTGGCTCTGAGCGCATCGGCTTGGTCGAGGATGGCGGCGATGCGGCGCTGTTCGGGGAGGGGCGGGAGGGGAACTGGAAACGTCCAGAATTCGCTCATCACCATACGCGGCATCTTCGCGCCGGCCACTACGTTCGTCGCAAACCGCAAGAAATCCGGTCCGCGTAGAAAGTGCGCCAAGTACTGTGCGTCCAGGCGTGACTCGTCACATCGAAGCGGGACCAACTCGGTTGTCGCCACACCGTTGTCATCGGCGACCAGAACCTTGTTCAAGTAAGGCCGCAGCTTGGAATAGAGAACCGTGCCGCGATCAAATGCGTAGGTCGATGGACCAAGCTCGCTGGCGCTCAGCATGCACTTGGACAGCACGCGGCCGGTGTGCGGCTCGATCTGGTCCAAGTTGAGGTTCCACACTTCGTCGTCACTGGCCGACTCGCGCGGCTTGTACCCTCTGTCGATCAGAGAACCGAGGGGCTCAGTGGAAACGGTGCCCGAAGTCATCCCAGCATCCCCTCCAGTTCCTTCATCCCAACCTGAATCTCGGCCTCCAGCGCCGCCAGCCTCGCCAGGATCTCCATCGGCGGCACATGCTCCACCGAGTCATGCACCACCTCCTTGTAGCGATTGATCGACAGGTCATACCCATTGCCCGCGATCTCCGCCTTCGGCACGCAAAAACTCTGATCGGTGCGCGCCCGCTGCCGCTCTGCCCCGTCCCGCAACCGCCAGCGCGCCAGCACATCGGGCAGGTTGTTCTTCGCGTGCTCGGCCTCGCTCAAGGCCTGCGCCGGGTTCACGCCCAGCAGGCCTTCGGCCAGCAGCGGCTGGCGCTTGTCGTCCAGGCTCCAGCCGTCGGCGCGCATGTCGTAGAACCACACGCTGTCGGTGCCGCCCGAATTGGTCTTGGTGAAGAACAGGATGGCGGTGGACACGCCCGCGTAGGGCTTGAACACGCCCGAGGGCAGCGACACCACGGCATCGAGCTTGTGGTCTTCCACGATCAGGCGGCGCAGTTCCTTGTGCGCGTTGCTGCTGCCGAACAGCACGCCGTCGGGCACGATCACCGCCGCCCGGCCGCCGGGCTTGAGCAGGCGGATGAACAGGGCCAGGAACAGCAGCTCGGTCTTCTTGGTCTTGACGATGGCCAGCAGGTCTTTGGCAGTGTTCTCGTAGTCCAGGCTGCCGGCAAACGGCGGGTTGGCGTGGATCAGCGTGTAGGCCTCTTCGTCGTCGGCGTGGTCTTGGGCCAGCGAATCCTTGTAGCGGATGTCGGGGTTGTCCACCCCGTGCAGCGCCAGGTTCATGCTGCCGATGCGCAGCATGGTGTTGTCGAAGTCGTAGCCGTGGAACATGCCGTGGTGGAAGTGCTCACGCAGCCTGGCGTCGCGAAAGATCTCGGGGTGCTTGTCGCGCAGGTACTCACCCGCCACCACCAGGAAGCCGCAGGTGCCGGCGGCCGGGTCGCACATCACGTCTTTCGGCGTGGGCGCGGTCATCTCGATCATCAGCCGGATGATGTGGCGCGGCGTGCGGAACTGGCCGTTCTGGCCGGCGCTGGCAATCTTGCCCAGCATGTACTCGTAGAGGTCGCCCTTGGTGTCGCGGTCGTCCATCGGCACCTGGTCGATCATGTCCACCACCTTGGCCAGCAGCGCGGGCGTGGGGATGGTGAAGCGGGCGTCCTTCATGTGGTGCGCAAAGGTGCTGCCGTCGCCGCCCAGGCTGCGCATGAAGGGGAACACATGCTCGCCCACCACGGTGTACATCTCGGCCGGGGCGAAGTTCTTGAAGCGCGACCAGCGCAGGTCCTGGTAGTCACGCCCTTTGGCGTCGGTGCCCGGCGGGTAGACGCGGCGCTCGATGGGCTTGCCCAGGCGGATGGCCTTGTTCTCTTCCAGGGTGTGCAGATCGTCGAGCCGGCGCTGGAACAGCAGGTAGGTGATCTGCTCGATCACCTCGATCGGGTTGGCAATGCCGCCGGACCAGAAGGCGTTCCAGATGGCATCGACCTGGCTGCGGAGTTCGCCTGTGAGCATGGTGGGTGGGGTGGTGGTGGATGTGGTGGGAGATGCGCGGCGCCTGGCTCTGGCGGCGATGGTATCGCCCAGGGTGGCGTTCCATGCCGGCCGGAGACGGGCAACAGTGCGGTCAAGCCCAGCGATTCAGAGCCCAGATGGGCAGTCGCGCGGCGCAGTTCCAGCGGTGGGTATGACGCTGGCCGGGCAGCGTTGGCGCCGTTTGCGAAACAGATTCACCGCCACGAGGAGGCCGCGGCCTCGATGTCTTCGAGTCGGCCCCGCAGCAGCCCCAGCTTCCTTGCCATGCCGGCCAGGGACACGCCGACGAACGCCTCATGTTCGGCGAGAAGCCGCTCATAGGTCAGGCGGTGCATCCCCTTGGGCCTAGTGCCTGGCCCGTTCAGGATGCCTGGCATCCAGCCCAGTCGCTTTCGGATCCGGTCCGCACGCCGGGCGGCGCGGTCGTCGCCAGACTCGCCTTGGCTGGCATAGGCCAAGCCCTTGCAGCCACGACAGGCAAACAGGCGACCAGCACCGTACAGGACGGCCACACGACGGTTGCAGGTGGGGCAGGCGAACCAGCGGCGATGCCCACCCAGCACGCAGGCCGTTGACTCCATCCAGATGGTCTGGCTGATGGCCTCGGCAGCCCGCCCGTGTGCGGTGTAGTTGTAGGAGAGCGTGATGTTCCCGGCTTCAGCACGGACGCCGATCGTGGCGCGCACCCGGTCGTTCACCGTCCACTGCCAGGTGCAGCCACGACCTGAGGTCAGCACGCCGGCCCGCTGCAAGCGGCGGATATCCAGCGGCAGCGAGTCCTCGGTCGTCGCCTTGCCGGCGTAGCTCGGCCGCCGGCCGCTACCGATCCCACCCATGCCGGTCTCCTGAATTTCTCGAAATCATCTGGCAATCGAGCGAATGCCGCCCCGAATGAGCAACACGAAATCGGCCCGGAACCCGCGGCCCTGCTGGGTTTCAGTCCGCTTTGGCATGGCTGCACTCGGTGATCGAAAGTGACGGGTCACAGGCCACGTTTCAGCTCTTTCAGCTTCAACAACATGCCCAAGGTGCGCTCGAACTTGCGATCCAGGTGGGTTTCGTAGCGGTTGAGCTTCTCCAAACGATAGGCTTGCAGCCCTTCGCCGAGAGCCTGGGACTTGATGGCCTCGTGATGCCGAGCCTCCTTTTCGGCCTGCATGCAGAAGGGCTCCAGGTGCTTGATGATGAAGTCGGTCAGGCCCTCCGCGGTGCCTGGAAACTCCTCATCCGCGACGTAGTCGTCCCACCAGGCTCGCGAGTCTGCCCGCAGTGCCCGAAGCGCCTTCTCGTAGGCGCTCGAATTGCCTCGGCGAAGGATGGCTGCCGCCCGGCGCGTGGCCTCCAGATCATCGAGTGCGTCGCGTCTGCGATCATCGATCTCAGCTGGCGTCAGGTCCATCAGGTCGCGGATGTCGGTGCCCTTGCCGGAAAGGCCCCGCTCGAACGGCGCCGCCGCCGGAATGACCCGCTCGGCATCGCGTGCGGACCCCTTGAGCCCCTGGTTGATGTTTGCGCCTTCGGCCAGCAGAACCCGCCGCTTGCGCCAGATGATGCCGGCCAGTTCCTCCACCAAGTGCATCTGCGTGGCGCCGGCGGGCTGGTGGTCTTCAGCCAGCGCCGCCAGCAGCGCTTGGTAGTCGTCGGCACTCTCATGGGCCAGCACGGTGTAGCGACTCAGAATGCCGTGCCGCATGGCGTTGAATCGCACCGCGTCGTAGCTGTCGGGCGGCGCGGGCACGGGGTCGGGGCTGCTCGGCACCGAGATCAGCGCGGTCAGCGTGGTGTTGGCGTCAGTCGTCTGCATGCTTTCCCCTTGCATTGGCAATCAAGATGCGCGCTGCGGCTTCGGCGTCCGACCGAGCCATCCCGCCGTCGAATTCCATGATGCCGGCGCGTTCCTCGAAGGCTTCATGCGCGTACTCCGCGTCGATGAGTTGCAGCAACTCGCCCACATGCGCGTGGACATCGGCGCGATGCGCTTCGGACAGCTTGCTGGCCGGCACGACGAACAGCTTGTTGTCCGCCGCGTCCAGCCGAAAGCCGGCAGACCGCAGTTGCATCAAGAGATCTTGCGCGCTCATGGCAAGAACACCGCCACATCGTCGTCCTCGCTGACGAGCACGCCGGTGCGACCGGAAATTGACCCACCACTCCCACCACTCCCACCACCGTCCGCGGCTTCGTTGGTCGCGCGTGATGCCTCGATGGTGGGAGTGGTGTCTTTGGTGGGTTTGTTCTCGATCACGGCAGCGACGCGCTTCACGATCCAGGTCGTCAGGCCGCGCGAGAGCGTGCCCCGCTCGAATCGAAGTTCCCCAGTGCGCTGCCCGTCCTTCATCTCGGCGATGCGGCGCCCGACATGGCGTTCGTTCCAACGCCCGACGATCCGCACGTTGATGCGCTGGCCTTGGCCGCCAATCTCGTCCAGGGCGGCCAGCAGCGCGTCGTCGGTCTCGGCGCGCCGCACCGCGTTGGCCACAGTGGTTGGCATGTCGCCGAAGGCGCCGTGCCAGGCATGCAGCAGCGCCGTGTGCTTGGTCGTTTCGGGGTCTTGGTCGAACGCCTGCTGTGCAGCCTTGAGGGGGTCGTCCAGCGCCGGCAAGTCGCCGCCGTCAATGCCGGCCACCAGCGTCTTCAGCCAGCAGATCGGTTGGCGCACCAGGTCATCCCACAACTCGAAACTGGCGGTTCGCCCGGCGCCCAGCTTGGGCCGGCCGGCGACGATGAAGGCGCGGATGATGGTGAGCGCCGCCACCACGTAGCGTGTGCGCTCGACCTCGATGCGCTGCGCCGGGCAGAAGTCGAAGTCGCGTGCGTAGGGCGTCTCCGACTGCGCATCCAGCCGGGCCAGGAAGATGCGTCGGCAGGTGTCCCCGGTCAGGCGCAGGTTGTTGCCGGTGGCGATGAACTGCGCGCGATTGGGCAGCGTGGCGGTCTCGCTCACGCCCAGGATGCGGTCAGAGAAGGTGCCGGCCGTCAAGAATGCGTCCAACGCCGCGCAGCCCAAGGGCTCGCGCACGTTGTCCCAGAGCAGCACCCGTGCACCCTCACGCAGCGCGGAAAAGAGCCGCTTGCGCGTCTCGGCGTCGTCGTCGGCCGGCGGCAGCACGGCCGGGTCGTTGCCCGTGGCCAGTATCCCTATGCAGCGAGCCAGCAGCGTCTTGCCGGTGCCGGCTGCCGGCGTGTCCAGCGCGATACCCGGCGCGGTGGGCAGTGCTGCACGAACTACCGCTGTCAGCAGGCCGTGCAGCACCACGCCGCGCGCCACGTCGTCCACCAGGGGGAACTTGGAGAAGGGCCGCCACAGGAACATCAGCGCGGCCAGCGCCTCGGCAGGCGTCGGGTTGACCGGCACCTTGAGCGGGTTGGGCTCGTCGCTGAAGTACAGCAGGCCGGAGTCGGCGTCGTGCCCGGGCACGTCGAGAACCGAACCGTCGGCGCGCAGCGTCGGTGCCGTGACCACGGCCACCAGGGCTTTGAAACCGCGTTCACCGTGTTTGGCCAGCACTGCGCGCGCCACAGCCAGGGGCGCATCGTCGGCGACCTCCACCAACTCTTCGCCACCATCAGCGCCCTTGCGCGTCTTGACGACGTAGAACTCGCACACGCGACCCATGTGGTCGGTGAGCCAGTCTTGAGTGACTGGCCGCGCCCGGCCAGCCGCTACGTAGGCCGCGGCACCTTCACCGAAGTCGAACAACTCGCCGCGCTCACGCAGCACCTGCAGCACGGCGTCGGTAGTGGCGATGCGCAAGCCCTTGCCAACCTGGACGCGGGCCGACTGCCGCAGCAGCTCGAAGCGGACGCCACCATGCCGGTGCGAGTACAGCGCGGGCCGCGTGCCACTCTTGAGATTGACCACGGCCACCCGACGATCGTGGTCGGGGTCGAGTGGGTCGGCGAAGCGAGTGTTGTGCCAGCGATCCGGCTGGTCAAGCACGTCGCCCACGCTGACCTGCGCACCGTCGGCCGTGGTCAACATGAAGTCGCCCATCAGCACCGCGTGCTCACTGGCGCGGATGAGCACGTCGCGGGCCTTCTCCACGGTGATGCTGCGGGTCTTGGCCAGGGTTGGCGCGCGTTCTGCGGCCTACGTCTCACGCTGCAGCTTGCACTGCTGCTTGATGGCGTCTCGGCTTTCGCGCCTGCGCTTCGCAGCATCCTTGTCGTCGGCAGCGGTGGTGACGATGCCCGACAGGTCGAACAGGGCGGTGGGGTCGCCATAGACCAGCGCGGTGGCGATCGGCCGCCTGATGCCGTCAGTCAGGATTGGCGGCGCGGCGAAGTCCAACCGCTCGGGCTGCCAGACCGATGAGTCGACCAGGGTGCGTGCCAGCGCTTGGCCGGCGCTTCCGACCTCATGCCACCCCTTGCCGGCAGCCCAAAGCAGCGTCACCAGGCGCTTGCCCGCCTCCGGGATGAGCGAGGCGTCCTGCACGGGGATGTAGATGCGGTGCCGGAACAGGCCGGTCAGTCCGCGGCCGTCGGGCGCCACCAAACCGGCGGACGCCGACGGGCGCCACAGCATGGGCGCCATAGCCAAAACCGGGCAGGCGTCGATGAGACGCAGTCGAAGCCCATCGCGGTCGAGACCCCCTTCGGGAATGCCGTCGTGGTCAAGCATCAGGATGCCCGGCCCCTTGGGGTAGACGAAGTTGCGCCGGGTGCGAGACACGCGGGTTGGATCAGTGCCGGTGTCGGCGTCTTGCGCGACAACGGTGGCCAGCTCAGATGCGCCGATACCCCAGCCGACGGCCTGGGCGGACGTGAGGCGGTCAAGCCGGTCCGCAAGCTCGGTCAGGCTGGCCGCTGCCGCCCGCTGTGCGGTGCCGGCCGACATGCTCGCCGCCGTGGTCTTGGTGAGCGTACCGTCGGCCGCCAGGCCGAAGACCTTGGTCAGCCGCTGCGGCACGGTTGAGGTGTAGACGGTGAACTGCAGGCGGTTCATGCGACAACTCCTGGCTGACACGCGGACGGTTGCTCGGCAGGCCCCGATGCAGCGCCAGCAGCGGACAGACTTGCAGCCACTTCAGGTGCTGCTATGGGCGGCGCGTGGCGGAAGTGGTGGGCGCGCATCGGCCGTTTACGCCGTCGCCGTTTGCTGCGCCTGCGCCGTGCTGACCACGCGGCCGCGCTGAAGCCATGCGTCCAGGTCTTCCCGGAAATAGAAGATGCGGCCGAGCTTCACGAACTTCGGCCCGGTGCCGTTGCACCGCTTCATCGCCAGCGTCTTGACGCTCAAGCCGCAGTAGGTCGAAGCGTTCTTCGGGTCCATGCGCCCATCGGGCAGCACCACCACGTCAACCGTCTGAATCGTTCCCGCCATGTGAACTTTCCGGGTGTTAACCCTAATTTCTGTGGATGAGCGGAGTATCTTTGAGAAGACAATAGCTTGTCAAAGAACACGCGTGCACGTAGCATATAGGCGAAGTTTCGAGAACCTTTGACGCAAAGGACAGGCGATGACGGACGACAAGAAGCGTGTTGGTGGTGGCGGAAAGCTCGGCCGCACGGAAACTGTGACAGTGCGCTTGGACCCGAAGCTGCGCTACCTCACAGAGTTGGCGGCGCGCAAACACAGCCGCACCGTATCGAGCTATATCGAGTGGCGCTTGAAGATGTCGCTGGACTCTGAGGATGTCCGCCCGGTCGACACACCTGCCCACGTCGCCGCCCCTGAAACCATCGGAAGCGAGGGTGAGTACCTGTGGGACGTCGATGAGGCCGACAGGTTCGCAAAGCTCGCGCTGCGCTATCCGCACCTCTTGACTCATGAGGAACAGGTGCGATGGAAGCTGATTCGGGAGAACGGGGCGCTGTGGAAGGGCTCTTATGGAGGCCCAAAGAGGGAGTGGATGTGGACCGTCAAAGAAGACTCTTTCGTCTTCCTGCGACTACGCGAGCACTGGGCCACCTTTTGCCGTGTCGCAGACACCGGTGGAAGCAAGGACGAATTGCCGAAGTGGGCGAGGACTGACCCGAACCCCCCGCCGGCTCGTCCACCTTACGGCGCAGCGCCCCCTCCACTCAGCGTGCCGCCGAAGTCGACAACAGGCTTCGAAGACATGGACGATGACATTCCGTTTTGACCTGGGGCGAACATGGCAAAGACCTTCACCAAGCTGACCCGGCCCGAAATGCGAAAGCTCGCGCCCGGCGGCAAGATCAACGAACACGGGATCACGTTCGAGAAGTCGGCCGCAGGTGACGGGGTGTTTACCGTCAACATCATGGCGGACGGCCAGCGGATTCACCGCGTCGTCGGCCGCGAATCGGACGGCACCACCCGCACCCAGGCCGAAGCGTTCATCGAGAAGGTGCGTAGCGATGCGAAGAATGACCGCCTCGCACTGCCAAAGGGCCGCAAGGTCGCCCTCGCCATGCGCGAAGCAGCTGGGAAGTACCTTGACCGCCTGAAGATCGAAGGTGGCAAGGACCTGAAGATGAAGCGCCAGCGGCTTGACCTGCACCTTGTGCCGTTCTTCGGCGACTACCCGTTGAGCAAGATCAGCGGCTTCGACATCGAGCGGTACAAGCATCAGCGGCAGAAGGAGCCCGTTTCGGTGCGGCCCCGTGGCAAGACCATCGTTCGCGCCGCTGACAAGATCACCATCGCCAAGCCCAGCACGATCAACCGCGAACTGGCAGTGCTGTCGCACCTGTTCAACAAGGCGGTTGAATGGGGATGGATGGATCGCCGGCCGGCGAAGATCAACCGCTTCGCCGAAGGGCAAGGCCGGATCACCTACCTGACGGTCGATCAAGTCACGCGGCTCGTCGAGTGCGCGAAGGCGGACGGCAACGCGCAGATCTACCCGTTCATTGTCATCGGGCTGGAAACGGCCATGCGTAAGAGCGAGATCCTGTCGATCCGCCGGGAGCACATAGACCTTCAGCGCCGCGTCATCTACATCCCGAAGGCGAAGGCCGGCGCCCGCGAGCAGCCGATCACCGAGCACCTGGGCGAGTTCCTGGCGTCCTACGCGGCCGCGCTGCAACCGGGAAACCCGTGGCTGTTCCCGTCACCAGGCGCGAAGGCCGGGCATACCGTTGACGTGCGCAAGCCGTTCCGCCGCGTCGTCGCCGCCGCCGGGCTAGACCCGGATCAGATCCTTCGGCACACGCTGCGCCACACCGCGATAACCCATCTTGTTCAGGCCGGCGTGGACCTGCCCACCGTGAAGCGGATCAGCGGACACAAGACGCTGGCGATGGTCGAGCGGTACTCGCACCAGAATGGGTCCCACATTCAAGCTGCGATGGACAAGTTGCAGGCCCGGTTCAAGTTGGCGTCGTGACCGGCAACGCCGAGCCACACACTCGCCGAGGCATCCCCGGACCAGTTCGCTTGAGTGTCCGCAGTGCGGCCGGCAGTACTGGTCAGTGAACTGCCGCTGGCGACCCATTGCTGTCGTCCGTAACGCCGATCATAGGGCCTACTACCGGACGCTCCGCGCCAGCAAAAAGGTCACAGCAACGTGCGCCTGTGAGCAGGAACGCGGTTCGACTTTCCGCTGCGCCCACCACTCGCCGGTGATCGGATGGGCCTCCATCCATTCAGAGTCCCCAACTCACGAACCCTTCGACGAAGCTCGGACATGTATTGACGCGGCCGGCTCGGTCTCCTGCGCCTTCCGCTTCAGTGCGCTTATCTCTGATTGGTATTTCCAATAGAGTGGATCGTTCTTCGGTTCATTGGCCTCTGCGGCGAGAATCTTCGACCGGGCCAATGCCTTATTCGGAGGTCGAGCCTCCAGATATGCCCGCGCTTGCTGCATTAGGCATAGATGCTTTACCTTGCCTAAATCCGCAGCGCGGTCTAGCGAGCTTACGGCATCGCTATCAAAGTGCAGTCGGCCTTCCAGTATTCCGCGTGTATACCAAGCATCCCCATCGTTCGGAGCTAGTTGCGTCGCTTTCTTGGACCAATCCAAAGCTTCTGCCCGTCGAGTTGGATATTTCGCAGCCAGAAAAACGGCATACCTGTCATATAACCATCCATTGTCCGGATCTGCACTGACGGCCAACTCATAAAAAGCGGCGCAGTCCTCATCTCGGCCCTCCCTGTACGCTGTATAGGCCGCCCTGGCGTACGCGTGTCTGTAAGCGCGATCTATTCGATCCGAGACCTTCGCCGATCGGCTCCGAAGAAATTCTCCATACCTCGCCTTAATTTTATCTACGTCTGCCAACGCCGGGATCTCGCGACCATCAATTAGTAGTGTCTTGCCGCTGCAAAATTTCAAAAATTCTGCCGAGAAAAGAATCTGTGTGCTGTCTTCAATTCTAGAGATTTGCGCAATACCTCGACTCTCTTCGAAGGCGTCATATGCGGAGAGCACAGAAATTCCAACTTGCCCGCAGCATAACTTCAGAAGAGTATCATCATGTATCTCTGAAATTCTGGTCATTAGCAAGAAGAGATGCTGCATGGAGTTAGAAGTTCGGTTCCAAGCATCTGAGTACAAGAACTCTCCGAGATCTTGAGAATGCATTCGCTGAACGCGATCAAAAGCATTTTGCAGCCCAATGCCGTGCTCTCCGAGTGCACCTACAAAAACCTCGAGGATAAGGGGTTTACAACCAAGATCGCGCGAATACTTAGCTAGCGTTCGATCACCGGCGTCTAAAATGGGGCGTCGATTTAAAACATTTGCTCTGGCTCGAAGAAATTTGACCGACTCATCTTCTGAAAGCGGTTTTATTTCAATTTGATGCGCCTCGATCGCCTCGCGTCGTCTCGAAGTTAGCAGGATACGTCCTACTCTTCGAGAGAGTTCCCGAATTTGCTTGGCGAGAACTTTCACCTCGTCGGCGTTTGCAGCCATGGTCTCGGTATTATCGAGAACCAATAGATGAGAATTCCGACTCACACCCCATTCCTGTTGCAGATAGCTCGCGAGTTTTTGTATTATCTCCTCTGGCTCCTTCACGTACCAACTTCGATCGAGAGGTTTCCCGTCAAGAGCGCGCGGTATCAAAGTTGCCACATCGGAAAGCCCAACATCACTCAGCCTTATTATTTCAAGTCCACCAAGACCCCATCTAGTCTTCTTTGCCGTATAGAACGTGACCAGCTCAGGCCTGTACTTTGATTCAATCGCCCCATCAAACAGTCTTTGGATAAACTCAATGGCGAGGGTTGTCTTTCCAATTCCACCATCACCATACAACATGCAAGCGCGAGATTCTGTATCATCAATCCAATCCGCCAACTCTTCCATCTCCTTCGATCGCCCAGTAAATTCTTTCGTTATGCGATCTGGAAAGAGAGTGAGCGGCGACCAGTTCTTGTCGTGCGTCCGGTTTATGTTATATTTTTCGGAACCGGAAGATCGATTCTCTGCAAATGGATCTGTGATTTCATATGAAACCTCGTCGCGATTTAGTAAGCCACGCTCTATTTGGGCACGAACAACACATTTGTCTGAAGTTGATCGTTTAATACTTCGGTAGCAAATCAGATTTCCATCGAACGGTCTTAGGGTTTGAATCGGGTGCGTTGAATTATCGGCTAACTGTATATGATATGAATTGCCTGTCTCGTCCATAGACGGGAGCATCGAATTTAGAGCTCCAATGATAATTTCTATGGAATCCGACTCCGCGGGTAAATCTTTCGGCCCAACAAGACCATGCCCTTCTATTCCGTCATTCCGAGAGTTTACAAATGCACCCAATAGACGTTCAATGGTACGTGGTTCGTTTATCGAGAGTAGTCGCCAGCACGGTCGATCAGCGTTCCTCAATTGAAATATTGGCTTGCTTACTCCACTCAATCCCTCGTTCTCGGCGAGAACTAGAAGTTCAAACAGACTGGTAACCAGGGTGCCATCTGAAGGCACCCGAAGGTTTGATACAGGAAGAGCCGGCTGCGTGGTTAAGGGCACTCGCCTGCGTTCCCGACGAATCGAGATGTGCTCCGCAAGAGTTACGCACGCATGCTGAAGCGCGATTCTAAAAATGGCAACGTACGCCATTCGACGCTCTAAATCCGAACTGAGTCCCGCGGCCTCGATTTGAAGGGCGAGAAGGCGTTTCTTCATGCGGAATCCTCGGTTTCCCCGGTGGAAATATCGACGCGTTGACCTTGCCCCTGGAATCCGTACCCCATAGCCGAGTCACGAATTGACTTGCATGGCCTGAGCCGCAAGCCAGTCTTGCTCGAACCGTATCGGGCTGACGTAGGTCAGCGTCGAGTGCAGTCGGATCTGGTTGTACCAGAG
>JACZKT010000497.1 GCA_014859905.1 Rubrivivax sp. | reverse complement strand
GCACATGAAATTGCCGGCGGCGCGGGCGTCCCAGCTCTGCTGATGCCAGGGGTTGGGGCCGAAGGTCGCTTCGTGCACCCTGCGGCCTGCGGCCGGTCCCGCCAAGCGGGAATTCGCCCTCGGGAGACCCTCGGCGCTCATGACGTCACCTCTTCCTTGCGGTCCCACAGGTAGAAGAAGCCGGGGCCGGTGCCCAGTTCTTCGTGCATGCGGAAGTGCTGATTCGCTTCCAGCAGCTGGTTGATGTTGCTTGCGGCGTCGTCCAGGTCGCCGAAGGCCAGCGCATCGGCGATGCAGGCGTTGACGCAGGCCGGTGTGGCCGCGGCGTCGACGCCGGGTGTCAGGCCCTGGGCCAGGCCGGCGTCGATGCGGTCGACGCAGAAGGTGCACTTGGTCGCCACCGCCAGCCGCGCATCGTCGCGGCGCTGCGTCTCGTGGGCGCTCGCGGCGCCGTAGGCGAAGCTGGCGCGCTCGGTCTTGTAGCGCGCCTGGTAGGGGCAGGCCACGGCGCAGTAGGCGCAGCCGATGCAGATGTCGTAGTCGATGGTGACGATGCCGTCGGCGCGCTTCTTCGTTGCCGTCGTGGGGCACACGTCCAGGCAGGCCGGTTCGTCGCAGTGCTGGCAGCCCACCGGCACGAAGGCGCGCTGAACGTCGGGGTATGCGCCGAACTCCATGTCGAGCACGCGCCGCCACTGCACGCCGGGCGGCGTCGCATTGGCGTGCTTGCACGCCGCGGTGCAGGTCTGGCAGCCGACGCAACGCCGCAGGTCGGCGACCATCGCCCACCGGGTCATGGCCGTGCTCCAACGGCCGCACGCGAGATCTTGACGCGCACGATGTCGGCGCCCGAGCCGGTGGCGTCGGTGAGGTCCAGCGACATCGTGGCCAGCGAATTCATGCTCGGTACGCCGAAATCCTTGGCCAGCGGCGTCGCCCAGTGGTCGAACTGGCCGATGAGCAGCAGGGTGTCGGGCCGGATGCCCTGGCGCACCACGGCGCGGCCATGCACCTGGCGCTTGGGCGTGGCGATCTCGATCGCATCGCCGTCTTCGATGCCCAGCCTGGCTGCGGCGGCGGTATTGATGATCACGCCGCGGTGGCCGGTGATGTTGTCGGCCACCTCGTGCATCAGCTGGCTGCCGGCATTGGCACCCCAGGCGTACTGCATGCTGCGCGCGGTGAGCAGCCAGAACGGGTAGTCCTGCGCGCGGCCGCCGGTCTGGCCGATGATGGCCTCCCACAGCCCCGGGAAGTCCTTCCACACCGGCAGCGCCTGGTATTCCTTGAGCTGGGTGTCCCACCAGTGCATGTCGTTCTCGTGCAGGCGGCGGCCCAGTTCGGCGCCCACGCGCATCAGCCGCTCCTGGTACGGCAGCTCGAAGCGCAGGCCATGCCTGACCATCGTCGGCAGCAGGTACCAGTCGCGCCGCGGGTAGGGTTTGGTCGCCAGTCCGTGCTCCTTCCACCAGTCCAGGCCGTGCGACGACGCGCCGTCGCTGACCTCGGCACTGGCCGCGCGGCACACGGCGTCCCAGATCTGCTCCCGGTTGTGGGTGGCCTGCGTATCGAGCGAGAAGTCGCCGTGCTCGCCCTTCAGTGGCACGCCGCCCGCGCCCTTGTTGATGGCGGCGAAGTACTTGCCCGACAGGCCGGTGCGCTGCGCCAGTTCGGTGGCGATATCGGTGAGGTCGCGCGCCTGGCCGTGCGTGGCCACGACGGGCTGGCGCAGTGCGAAGCCCTCGTGGTCCCAGAACGACTCCTGGTACTTGGTGCCGCCGACGCGCCAGAGCTGCAGGCTCTCCAGGTCGGTGGCGTCGGGCAGCAGCACGTCGGCGAAGTGGTTGGTCTCGTCGTGCGTATAAGCGAAGGCGACCATGAACGGAAAGCGCGCCATCTTCTCGCCCAGCGCCTTCGTATCCCAGAACGAGATCCCCGGGTTGGTGCGGTAGACGATCCAGACCTCGGGCAGCGTCACCCGCGGCAGGCCCTTGGGCGTCTCGTCGAGGAACAGCCAGGAGAAATGCGTCGGCCCCAGCGCCTGGCTCCAGGGTCCGTCGGCGGCCAGCGGCACCATCGTGCGGTAGGCGTTGCGGATATTGGGCTGAAGCGACCAGTGCGCCTTGTCGGTCGGGTTGAGCGGGTAGTGCATGAAGCCGTCGGGGCCCGGCTTGACGCTCTCGTGGCGGTGCGACATCGGCCGCGTCAGACGCACCGTGGTGCCGATGGTGCCGCCGGGCACCTCGAGTGCGCCGACCAGCGTGGCCATCACCGTGCGCGCCCAGCAGCATTCGAAGCCGCCCCAGCCGTTGTTGACGGTCTTGCCCATCGTCAGCGCCACCGGTCGGTAGGGCAGCGTGATGCCGTCGATCGCTATCGTCTGGCCGACGCAGGCGTGGTCGATCCACTCGTTGGCGATGCGGCGCATCGTTGCCGCGGGCACGTCGCAGATCGATTGCGCCCACTCGGGTGAGTAGGCCTGCATGTGCTCGACCAGCCGCGTGAAGGCGGTGCTGCCGGGCAGCACGCCTTCGGCGAGCACGTCGCCGTCGGGGCCGATTTCGATCGCATCGGCCTCGAACGAGCCTTCCACCGCCTCCTGCAGGCCCGGGCTGTCGTGCACGCGCGCCGACTGGCTCGCCAGGTCCCACACCAGCGGCTGGCGGCTGGTGCGGTCGCGCAGGTAGTAGCCATTCGGCCCGACGAGGTAGGGCGATGCGGTGCGCTGCGCCAGGAACGGCAGGTCGAGCCGCTCGCGGGGCGCTTCGTGCAGCAGCACGTGGATCAACGCATACAGGAACGCCGCGTCGGTCTTGGGCTTGATCGGCACCCACTCGGCCGAGCAGGCGCCGGTCACCGACAGGTGCGGCTCGACCTGCACCCGCTTCATGCCGCGCACACGCGCCTGCGCATGCCGGAAGACGCCGGTGACGCCGCCCGAGGCTTCGATGTTCGAGCCGCAGGAGATGAGGTAGTTGCACAGCGGCGTGTCGGGGGTGACGATGAAGGCGCGGTGCCAGAACTCGCCGTACAGGTGCTCGGAGTGGTAGCACTTGACGCCCTGGCCGGAGCCGAAGCCCATGTCGACCGGGCCCCAGGCGGCCAGGAAGGCGGGCAAGGTGCCCATGTACGACTGCGGCGTGCCGGCGCCGCCGAAGCTGGCCGCCACGCGCGGGTAACCCGACTCGTCGGTCAGGCCCTGCTCGCGCACAGCTTGCAGCTTCGCGGCGATCAGGGTCAGCGCCTCGTCCCACGAGATCTCGACGAAACCCGGGTCCTCGTCGCGGCCCTTCTTCGGATTGGTGCGCTTCATCGGCACCAGCACACGGTGCGGGTTGTAGGTCTTCTGGACCAGCCCGTAGGCCTTGACGCAGACCTTGCCGCCGCCGGGGTGCACCGTGGCGGCGCAGAAATTGGGTTCGACCTCGGTCGCCACGCCGTCCTCGACCTTCACCGTCAGCAGGTCGGGGCCGGCCACGCACTGGTAGCAGTAGGTCGGTATGCGGCGGGTCGCGGTGGCAGCGGTCATGGTCATCCCCGGTCAGTCGCTGCGCGCGGACTTCGCCTTCTCGGCCTTGGCGGCGAGCCGCTGCGCGGTCTTGGCGACGTCGACGACGAAGCGCGAATGGCGACCGCGCACGATGGCTTCGACGACGTCGCGGCCTTCGACGTCGAAGACCACGGCACGACCGTTGATCTCGGCCACGCGCACCGTCAGCACGACCCCCATGCCGAGCAGCGTGGCGCCGATGTGGTCGATCTCGACGCGCGTGCCGACCGAGTCCTCGCCCGGGTCCAGATGCGCCAGCAGCAGATTGCGGCAGGCGATCTCGATGTCGCGCACCAGCATCGGCGTGGCGTAGACGCGCGCCGCCTCGCCCATGAAGTCGATCGTGCGTTCGCGGTCGACGTCGAACCTGGCGTGGGCCTCGAGTCCGGTTTGCAGGGTGGGTTTCATGAGTCGTCCTCGGGTCAGAGGTTGAGAGGCAATCCCATGCACCCGCGCAGGGGTGGCCAAGGGCCCTGAGCAAGGCGCAGCGCGCCGCCCGCACTGACGTGCGGGCAAGCGGTGCAACGCCGCGCAGGGCCCTTGGGTACCCCTGCCCTTCGGGT
>JACZKT010000496.1 GCA_014859905.1 Rubrivivax sp. | reverse complement strand
GCGCAGCGGCGCCGGCGGCGCCGCTGCGCCGCCAGCGCCTTCGGCACGGCCGGTAATGAACTGCCCGATGAGGTTCTCCAGCACCACCGCCGACTGCGTCTGCGCGATGGTCTCGCCCGGGGCCAGGCTGGCGTCGTCGCCGCCGGCCTCCAGCCCCACGTACTGGTCGCCGAGCAGGCCGGAGGTCAGGATCTTGGCCGACGAGTCCTTGGGAAACTGGAAGTCGCGCTCGATCTCCATCGTCACCACGCCCTGGAAGGTCTTGGCGTCGAGCGAGATCCTCTTCACGCGGCCGACGAGGACACCTGCGCTGCGCACCGGCGCACGTGGCTTGAGACCGCCGATGTTGTCGAAGCGCGCCTGCACCGTGTAGGTCGCGCCGCCGCCGACGCTGCCCAGGTTGGCCGCCTGCAGGGCCAGGAACACCAGCCCCAGCATGCCCAGCAGCACGAAAGCGCCGACCAGGATCTCGATCTGTTTCTTGCCCATACCTGAAGACTCCTGCCCGAGCGCGTGCTCAGGGCGTCGAGAACATGAGCGCCGTGAGGATGAAGTCCATCCCCAGCACCCACAAGGAAGAGATCACCACGGTGCGCGTGGTGGCGTAGGCCACGCCTTCGGGCGTGGCCTCGGTTTCATGGCCCTGGTACAGCGCCACCACGGTGCAGATGACGCCGAACACGGCCGCCTTGAAGACGCCGTTGCCGACATCGCGCCAGACGTCGACGCCGGTCTGCATGATCGACCAGAAGTTGCCGGCGTCGACGCCGATCAGCTTCACTGCCACGAGCCAGGCGCCCAGGATACCGATGGCCGAGAACAGGATCGCCAGGATGGGCATCGAAACGATGCCGCCGATGAGGCGCGGCGCCAGCACGCGCGCCTTGGGGTCGATGGCCATCAGTTCCATCGCCGCGAGCTGTTCGCCGGCCTTCATGAGGCCGATCTCGGCGGTGAGCGAGGTGCCGGCACGGCCGGCGTACAGCAGCGCCGCCACCACCGGCCCGAGTTCGCGCACCAGCGACAGGTTGACGATCAGGCCCAGGTTCTCTGCAGCGCCGTAGGTCACCAGCGCGTAGTACATCTGCAGCGCCAGCACGAAACCCACCGCCAGGCCCGAGGCCAGGATGATGACCAGCGAGCGGTTGCCGATGGCGTGCACCTGTGCCACCACGAGGTCGAAGCGGCGCAGCGAAGCCGGCACCGCGCGCAGCAGGTCGAGGAAGAAGAACACCGCATGGCCCCAGCCGCGGAACTGCTCCAGCGCGACGGCGCCCAGGCGCGCGAGCAAGTTCATCGCCGGCCCCCGCAAGGGTCGGCGAACGAGGTGAGCCTGGGGGTCGGCGTCATGCGGTGACGCCGAAGTCGGCGCCGATCTCGGATGCGGGGTAGTGGAACTTGACCGGCCCGTCGGGTTCACCGTGCACGAACTGGCGCGTCTCGGGGTCGGTGGAGGACATCAGTTCGGCCGGCGTGCCCTGGGCGACGATGCGGCCCTGCGTGGCCAGCAGGACCACGTGGTCGCTGATCGCCATGCACTGCGGCACGTCGTGCGAGACGACCAGCGAAGTGGCGCCGGTGACGTCGTTGAGCGTGCGGATGAGCTTGGCGGCAACACCCATCGAGATCAGGTCGAGGCCGGCAAAGGGCTCGTCGTACATGATGAGCTCGGGGTCGAGCGCGATCGCGCGCGCCAGCGCGACCCGCCGCGCCATGCCGCCCGAGACCTCGCTGATGCGCAGGGCGGCAGCGCCACGCAGGCCCACCGCGTTGAGCTTCATCAGCACGATGTCGCGGATCATCGCCTCGGGCAGGGCAGTGTGCTCGCGCAGTGGAAAGGCGACGTTGTCGAACACCGTGAGGTCGGTGAACAGGGCGCCGAACTGGAACAGCATGCCCAGGCGTCCGCGCAGCCGGTACAACAGCGTCCGGTCACGCGTGTTGACGACCTCGCCGTCGAAGACCACGCGCCCCTTGTTGGCGGCGTGCACACCGCCGATCAGGCGCAGCAGCGTCGTCTTGCCGCAACCCGAGCCGCCCAGGATGGCGGTGACCTTGCCACGCTGGAAGTTCAGCGATATGTCGCTCAGGATCGGACGGCTGGCGTCGTAGCCGAAGGTGACGTGGTCGATCTCGATGAAGGTTTCTGAGCTCAAGCGCTTGCCGGGCCGGGCGCGCTGGTCGCCACGGGGAGCCTGTCTGGTGTGGCGCGGATTCTCGCATGCACCGGGCAAACCCGCAGTCGCATGCCGGGTGCGTAGATGTGACGATCTGTCGCCGGGCGCCGTGTCAGCCGTGTCAGCGTGGCAGCGTGCTCGCGCCCATCAGGTACTCGTCCACCGCCCGCGCCGCCTGGCGGCCTTCGCGGATCGCCCACACCACCAGGCTCTGCCCGCGCCGCATGTCGCCGGCCGCGAAGACCTTGCCGACGTTGGTGCGGTAGCCGCCCTGCGCTTCGGTGTGCGCGCGGGCGTTGCCGCGTGCGTCGCGCTCGACGCCGAAGGCCTCGAGCACGCCGGCCACCGGCGCCGTGAAGCCCATCGCCAGCAGCACCAGGTCGGCCTTGTATTCCTTCTCGGTGCCGGGCACTTCGACCATCTTGCCGCCCTGCCACTCGACGTGCACGGTCTTCAGCGCGCCGACCTTGCCCTTGTCCTTGCCGGTACCGCCGACGAGTTCCTTGGTGGCGATCGCGAACTCGCGTTGGCAGCCCTCTTCGTGGCTGGAGCTGGTGCGCAGCTTGGTCGGCCAGTAGGGCCAGGTCAGCGGCTTGTTCTCTTCGTCGGGCGGCATCGGCATGAGCTCGAACTGCGTCACGCTGGCGGCGCCGTGGCGGTTGCTGGTGCCGACGCAGTCGCTGCCGGTGTCGCCGCCGCCGATGACGATGACATGCTTGCCGGTGGCCTTGATCTGGCCCTTCACCTTGTCGCCGGCCACGACCTTGTTCTGCTGCGGCAGGAACTCCATCGCGAAGTGCACGCCGTCCAGGTCGCGGCCGGGCACCGGCAGGTCGCGCGAGACTTCCGAGCCGCCGCTCAGCAGCACGGCGTCGAAGTCGGCCATCAGCCGTTCGGCGGCTATCGTCTGGCTGGCGTCGTTGGTGACCTTGCTGCCAGGCCCGTCTGCAGGCCAGGCGCCCACCAGCACGCCGGTGCGGAAAACCACGCCTTCGGCCTGCATCTGGGCGATACGGCGGTCGATGTGCGTCTTCTCCATCTTGAAGTCGGGGATGCCGTAGCGCAGCAGGCCGCCGATGCGGCTGTTCTTCTCGAATACCGTCACGGCGTGGCCGGCGCGTGCGAGTTGTTGCGCCGCCGCCAGGCCGGCCGGCCCGGAGCCCACCACGGCGACCTTCTTGCCGGTCTTCGAGCGCGGCGGCTGCGGCGTCACCCAGCCCTCCATCCAGCCACGGTCGATGATCGCGTGCTCGATGCTCTTGATGCCCACCGGGTCGTCGTTGACGTTGAGCGTGCACGCCGCCTCGCACGGCGCGGGGCAGACGCGGCCGGTGAATTCGGGGAAGTTGTTGGTCTGCTGCAGCACCTCGAGGGCGCTTTGCCAGTCGCCTCGGTAAACGAGGTCGTTGAAGTCCGGGATGATGTTGTTCACCGGACAGCCGCTGCTGCAGAACGGCGTGCCGCAGTCCATGCAGCGTGCGCCCTGGACCTTGGCCTGGTCCTCGGCCAGCGTGATGACGAATTCCTTCCAGTTCTTGACGCGTGCCGGCACCGGTTCGTAGCCTTCCTCCAGGCGTTCGAACTCCAGGAATCCCGTGACCTTGCCCATCTCGTGTCCTCTCGCTTTGCGCTTGAATGGCGCTTACTTCGCCGCGACGGTCGCCGCGCTCGTCATCGCCTTGCCGGTCGCCGCGGCGGCTTCGGCCCTGGCCGTGCGTTCGGCGAGCACGCGTTTGTATTCGTGCGGGAAGACCTTGACGAACTTCATGCGCGCCTCGGCCCAGGCGTCCAGGATCTCGCGCGCCCGCAACGACCCGGTCCAGCGGTGGTGCTCGTCGACCAGCTTCTTCAGCAGCACCTCGTCGGCCGTTTCCAGGTGCCAGCCGACGGCCGGGCCGGCCTGCTCGGCGCGCGGCAGCACCTTGTCCAGGCTCACCATGGCGGTGTTGCAGCGGCGCGCGAAGCGGCCGTCCTCGTCATAGACGAAGGCCACGCCGCCGCTCATGCCGGCGGCAAAGTTGCGCCCGGTCTTGCCGAGCACGACCGCAGTGCCGCCGGTCATGTATTCGCAGCCGTGGTCGCCGGTGCCTTCGACCACCGCGCTGGCACCCGACAGCCGCACCGCGAAGCGCTCGCCGGCGACGCCGCGGAAGAAGGCCTCGCCGCCGGTGGCGCCATACAGCGCCGTGTTGCCGATGATGATGTTGCGGGTGGCATCGCCGCGGAACTCGATGCTCGGCCGCACCACCACGCGGCCACCCGACAGGCCCTTGCCGGTGTAGTCGTTGGCGTCGCCGATCATGTACAGCGTGATGCCGCGGGCCAGGAAGGCGCCGAAGCTCTGGCCGCCGTTGCCTTCCAGCTGCATGAAGATGGTGTGGTCGGGCAGGCCTTCGGGCCGCTGGCGGATGAGTTCACCTGACAGCATGGCGCCGACGCTGCGGTTGACGTTGCGCGCCTCCTCCATGAACTGCACCTTCTCGCCGCGTTCGATGGCCGCGCGGCACTTCTCGATCAGCTTGACGTCGAGCGCACGCGCCAGGCCGTGGTCCTGTTCCTCGACCTGGTAGCGCGGCACGCCGGCGGGGGCGGCCGGCTGGTGCAGGATGCGGCTGAAGTCCAGCCCGCGCGCCTTCCAGTGCTCGATGCCTTTCCTGGTGTCGAGCAGGTCGGCGCGGCCGATCAGTTCGTTGAAAGTGCGGATGCCCAGTTGCGCCATGATCTGGCGCGCTTCTTCGGCGACGAAGAAGAAGTAGTTGACGACGTGCTCGGGCTTGCCGGCAAACTTCCGGCGCAGTACCGGGTCTTGGGTGGCCACGCCCACCGGGCAGGTGTTGAGGTGGCACTTGCGCATCATGATGCAGCCCTCCACCACCAGCGGCGCGGTGGCGAAGCCGAACTCGTCGGCACCGAGCAGCGCGCCGATGACGACGTCGCGGCCGGTCTTCATCTGCCCGTCGGCCTGCACGCGGATGCGGCCGCGCAGGCGGTTCAGCACCAGCGTCTGCTGCGTCTCGGCCAGGCCCAGCTCCCACGGCGTGCCGGCGTGCTTGATGCTGCTCCACGGCGACGCGCCGGTGCCGCCGTCGTGGCCGGCGATCACGACGTGGTCGGCCTTGCACTTGGCCACGCCGGCGGCGACGGTGCCGACGCCGACCTCGCTGACCAGCTTGACGCTGATGCTGGCACGCGGGTTGGCGTTCTTGAGGTCGTGGATGAGCTGCGCCAGATCTTCGATGGAATAGATGTCGTGGTGCGGCGGCGGGCTGATCAGCCCCACGCCGGGCACCGAATAGCGCAGCATGCCGATGTACTCGCTGACCTTGCCGCCGGGCAGCTGGCCGCCTTCGCCGGGCTTGGCGCCCTGCGCCATCTTGATCTGGATCTGGTCGGCGCTGACCAGGTATTCGGTGGTCACGCCGAAGCGGCCGGAAGCCACCTGCTTGATCTTGCTGCGCAGGCTGTCGCCGTCGTGCAGCACGCAGTCGGCTTCGATGACCTTGGCGCCGACGATGTCGCTGACCTTGGTGCCGGCCGTGACCTTGATGCCCTTCAGTTCGTTGCGGTAGCGCGCCGGGTCTTCGCCGCCTTCGCCGGTGTTGCTTTTGCCGCCGATGCGGTTCATCGCGATCGCCAGCGAGGTATGCGCTTCGGTGCTGATCGAGCCCAGGCTCATGGCGCCAGTGGCGAAACGCCTGACGATCTCGGCCGCCGGCTCGACCTCCTCGATCGGGATCGCCCTGGCCGGGTCGACCTTGAACTCGAACAGGCCGCGCAGCGTCATGTGGCGCCGGCTCTGGTCGTTGATGATCTGCGCGTATTCCTTGTAGGTGTCCCACTTGTTGGCACGCGTGCTGTGCTGCAGCTTGGCGATGGCGTCCGGCGTCCACATGTGCTCTTCGCCGCGCACGCGCCAGGCGTATTCGCCACCGCTGTCGAGCATGCGCGCCAGCGTCGGGTCGCTGCCGAAGGCGGCCTGGTGCATGCGCAGTTTTTCCTCGGCCACTTCGAACACGCCGATCCCGCCCACCTGCGTGGCGGTACCGCGGAAGTACTTGTCGACGAAGCTCTTCTCCAGACCGATGGCCTCGAACAGCTGCGCGCCGCAGTAGCTCATGTAGGTGCTCACGCCCATCTTGGACATGATCTTGCTCAGGCCCTTGCCGACGGCCTTGATGTAGTTGTAGACGGCCTTGTCGGCCGTCAGTTGAAAGTTCGCGGCGTCCGGCAGCGAGCCCTGCAGTTCGACCAGCGTCTCCAGTGCCAGATAGGGGTGCACGGCCTCGGCGCCGTAGCCGGCGAGCACCGCGTAGTGGTGCACCTCGCGCGCCGAACCGGTCTCGACCACCAGGCCCACGGTGGTGCGCAAGCCCTCACGCACCAGGTGGTGGTGGATGGCGCTCAGCGCCAGCAAGGCGGGAATCGCGACGTTCTCGCGATCCATGCGGCGGTCGGTGACGATGATGATGTTGTGCCCGCTCTTGAGCGCATCCACCGCCTCGGCACACAGCGACGCGAGCTTGGCCTCCACGCCCTCGCGGCCCCAGGCCGCGGGGTAGGTGATGTCGAGTTCGTAGCTCCTGAACTTGCCGCCGGTGTGGCGCTCGATCGAACGCAGGCGGGCCATGTCGTCGAAATCGAGCACCGGCTGGGTCACCTCCAGCCGCATCGGCGGGTTGACGGCGTTGATGTCGAGCAGGTTGGGCTTGGGGCCGATGAAGCTGTTGAGGCTCATCACGATGGCCTCGCGGATGGGGTCGATCGGCGGGTTGGTGACCTGCGCGAAGAGCTGTTTGAAATAGTTGTACAGCGGCTTGTTCTTGTCGGACAACACCGCCAGCGGGCTGTCGTTGCCCATCGAGCCGATGCCTTCCTCGCCATTGATGGCCATCGGCAGCATCAGGAACTTCAGGTCTTCCTGCGTGTAACCGAAGGCCTGCTGGCGGTCGAGCAGCGTCTCGTTGAAGGCCGGCGCGGCTTCATTGGCCGGGATCGTGTCCAGCCGCACGCGCACGTTGTCGATCCACTGCTGGTAGGGGCGGGCGTTGGCGAACTGATTCTTCAGTTCCTCGTCGTCGACGATGCGGCCCTGCTCGAGGTCGATGAGGAACATCTTGCCCGGCTGCAGGCGCCACTTGCGCACGATGCGGCTCTCGGGGATCGGCAGCACGCCGGTCTCGCTGGCCATCACCACCAGGTCGTCGTCGGTGACGATGTAGCGCGCCGGCCGCAGGCCGTTGCGGTCGAGCGTGGCGCCGATCTGCTTGCCGTCGGTGAAGACCATCGCCGCCGGGCCGTCCCAGGGCTCGATCATCGCGGCGTGGTACTCGTAGAAGGCGCGCCGCCGCGCGTCCATCAGCTCGTGGTTCTCCCAGGCCTCTGGGATCATCATCATCGCCGCGTGCGCCAGCGGGTAGCCGGCCATCGTCAGCAGTTCCAGGGCGTTGTCGAAGGTGGCGGTGTCGCTCTGGTACTCGAAGCTGATCGGGTAGAGTTTCTTCAGGTCGTCGCCGAGCACGGGCGACTTCATCACGCCTTCGCGAGCGCGCATCCACTTGAAGTTGCCCTTGACGGTGTTGATCTCGCCGTTGTGCGCCACCATGCGGTAGGGGTGCGCCAAGGGCCATTCGGGGAAGGTGTTGGTGGAGAAGCGCTGGTGCACCAGCGCCAGCGCCGACACCGTGCGCGCGTCGGCGAGGTCGCGGTAGTACTGGCCCACCTGGTCGGCCAGCAGCAGGCCCTTGTAGATGACGGTGCGGCAGCTCATGCTGGGCACGTAGTACTCGCGGCTGTGCGTCAGGTTGAGCGCCTGGATGGCGGCCGACGCCGTCTTGCGGATCACATACAGCTTGCGCTCCAGCGCATCGGGCACGATGACGTCGGGGCCGCGGCCGATGAACACCTGGCGGATCACCGGCTCCTTGGCGCGCACGGTGGGGCTCATCGGCATCTCGCGGTCCACCGGCACGTCGCGCCAGCCCAGCAGCACCTGGCGTTCGGCCCTCACGGCGCGCTCCAGTTCCTGCTCGCAGGCCAGCCGCGAAGCGTGTTCCTTGGGCAGGAAGATCATGCCCACGCCGTACTCGCCGGGCGGCGGCAGCGTCACGCCCTGGGCGGCCATCTCGGCACGGTAGAAGTCGTCGGGGATCTGGATCAGGATGCCGGCGCCGTCGCCCATCAGCTTGTCGGCACCCACCGCGCCGCGGTGGTCGAGGTTCTCCAGGATCTTCAGGCCCTGCTCGATGATGGCGTGCGCCTTGACGCCCTTGATGTGGGCCACGAAACCGACGCCGCAGGCATCGTGCTCGGCGGCTGGGTCGTACAGGCCATGCTGCACCAGCGAGCCGATCTCGTCAGCGGTGGCGTGGGCGGCGGGGTGGGGTGCGTGCGTCGACATGGCGCGCTCCTGGTTCAGGGCTTCGAGGGACAAACCTGGCGAGCCTACCGCAGTGCAGCAAAGCCGGCAAGACCGAATAAATGGGGTCGGAGTAAAAATAACTCAATCGTTATGGCAAGTCGAATTAAATGGGGACATAACGCTTGCATGCCTGGTCCAGGCTGGGGATTTGAAGCGGGCGCCGTGCCAGGCGCACGCCTCGCGTCAACTGGCGTCGCTATGCGG
>JACZKT010000495.1 GCA_014859905.1 Rubrivivax sp. | reverse complement strand
CGCCGGCGGTCAGCACCAGCCGCGTGCCCGCCGGCGGTTCTTCCAGTGTCTTGAGCAAGGCATTCGCCGACTGCGCGTTCAGCGCCTCGGCCGGGTGCAGCACCGCCACCTTGCCGCGGCCGCGCGCGCTCGTCCTTGTCGACCAGTCGATCAGCGAGCGCACCTCGTTGATACGGATCTGCCGGCTGGGCTTGCGCTTGGCGTCTTCGCCCTCGCCTTTGTCGTCTGCCAGCGGCCAGTCGTGGGCGCGGCGCAGGGTCTCGGGCAGCAGCACGAGCAGGTCGGGGTGCACGTGCGACTGCACGAGGCGACAGCTGCCGCAGCGGCCACACGGACGGGCTGCAGCTGGCGCGGTGTCCTCGCACAGCCAGGCTTGCGCCAGCACCAGGGCAAACGGTAGCGCGCCGACGCCGGCCGCACCGTGCACCAGCAGCGCGTGACCGCGATGCGTGGCCAGCGCGGCGGCCAGCGGTTCGGCCAGCCACGGCAGGGGCAGCGTGCCAGCGGCGTCTACCACCATGGCCGGGCCTCGACGGCGGCCTGCACCTGCTGCCATACCGTCTCGCGTTCGGCCTCGGCGTCCAGGCGCGCGAAGCGGCCGGGGTCGGCGGCGGCGCGAGCAGCGTAGCCGGCGCGCACGCGCTGGAAAAAGGCCTCGTCCTGCGATTGGAAGCGGTCGGGCGCCCGCACGGCGCCGCGGCGGGCGGCTGCGGTGGCAGGGGCGAGGTCGAACCATAGCGTGAGGTCGGGCTGGCGCCCCTGCTGCACCCAGAGTTCGAGCTGGCCCAGCACGCCGGTGTCGAAGCCGCGGCCGCCGCCCTGGTAGGCAAAAGTGGCGTCGGTGTAGCGGTCGCACAGCACCGTGGTGCCGCGCGCCAGCGCCGGCTCGATGAGGTTCACGAGGTGGTCGCGCCGCGCTGCAAACACCAGCAGCGCTTCGCACAAGGCGTCCATGGTCGTGTGCAGCACGAGTTCGCGCAGGCGCTCGGCCAGTGCCGTGCCGCCGGGCTCGCGCGTCATCACCACCGTGTGCCCGCGGCTGCGCAGCCAGCCGGCCAGGGCTTCGATGTGCGAGCTCTTGCCGGCACCGTCGATGCCTTCGAAGGTGATGAAGCGGCCCGGCGTCAACGGCCGCCCCGCTGGTACTTGTTCACGGCGCGATTATGGTCGGCGAGCGTCTCGCTGAAGACACTGGCGCCGCTGCCGTCGCTGCGCGCCACGAAGTACAGCGCCCGGGTCGACTCCGGCCGCACCGCGGCGCGCAGCGAAGCCAGGCCCGGCAACGCGATCGGCGTCGGCGGCAGGCCGGCGCGCGTGTAGGTGTTGTAGGGTGTGTCGGCCTGCAGGTCGCGCTTGCGCAGGTTGCCGTCGAAGGCCGCGCCCAGGCCGTAGATCACCGTTGGGTCTGTCTGCAGTGGCATGCCGATGCGCAAGCGGTTGACGAAGACACCGGCGACCAGGCCGCGCTCGGCGGGCAGGCCGGTCTCCTTTTCGACGATCGAAGCCAGGATCAGCGCTTCCTCGGCGCTCTTCAGCGGCGTGTCCGGCGCGTGTTCGGCCCAGGCGGCGGCCAGGTGCTGCTGCAGGGCGCGGTGCGCGCGTCTGAGCACCACGAGGTCGCTGACGCCCCGGCTGTAGGCGTAGGTGTCGGGGAAGAAGCGGCCCTCGGCGCTGGCGCCGGGTTCGCCTATGGCGGCCATCAACTCGGCGTCGCTCATGCCCGTCGTGAGGTGCTTCAGATGCGGCGCGCGCGCCAGTTCGGCGCGCAACTGGCGCAGCGTCCAGCCTTCGATGAAACGCAACTGCTCCAGTATCTCTTCACCCTGCACCATCTTGGCCAGCAGGCGGCGCGGCGAGGTGCCGGGGCCGATCTCGTAGCTGCCGGCGCGGATGCGCCTGGCCTGGCCCGACCAGCGGAAGTATTCGTACAGCAGCGTGGGCGAGGTTTGCACCCCGGCGTCGACCCAGGCCTGGGCGACCTCGCGCGGCGTCGCGCCGGCTTCGATCGACAGCTCGGCGTTGGCGCCGGCCAGCGGCAAGGCGCGGTCCAGCCACCACCACCCGGCCGCCGCCAGGGCGAGAATGAGCATTAGCAGGCCCAGGAGGCTGAACAGCCACCGAAACCCCGAGGACAGGCCAGACATGGCAGCTGATCATAATGAGCCCATGAATACAACCTCAGCCGACCTCCCCCTCCCCGCAGGCGCCGTGCGCCTGGATGACTGGGGCGTGATCCACGCCACCGGCACCGACGCACGAAGCTTCCTCAATGGCCAGTTGACGCAGGAGACCCTGCAACTGGACGCCGACCAGGCGCGTCTGGCCGGCTACTGCACGCCCAAGGGGCGGCTGCTGGCCAGCTTCGTGATCTGGCGCCGCGCCGAAGACGACGTGCTGCTGGCCTGTTCAGCCGACGTGCTGCCGGCCGTGCTCAGGCGTTTGTCGATGTTCGTGCTGCGCGCCAAGTGCAAGCTCAGCGACGTCAGTGCCCAGCTGCCGTTGTGGGGTCTGGCCGGCGAAGCGGCGCGCGCTGCGTTGCGCACCAAGGCCTCGATGCCGGTGTGGGGCCGCGCCGGCGTCGCGGGCGCCGACGTGATTCGCCTGCCGGACGCCGCGGTCAACGGAACCCCCGTGCCGCGCTGGTTGTGGGCCGGTGCTTCCGGCTTTGCCCTGGCCGCGGTGCCCGCGCTCGACGCCGACGACTGGCGCTGGCTCGAAGTGACGAGCGGCGTGCCGCGCGTCGTCGGCGCCACGGTGGAGCAGTTTGTGCCGCAGATGGTGAACCTGGAACTGGTGGGCGGCGTCGACTTCCAGAAGGGCTGCTACCCGGGCCAGGAGGTCGTGGCACGCAGCCAGTACCGTGGCACGCTCAAGCGCCGCGCCCAGGTCGTCAGCAGCCCGGTGGCGCTGCAGCCGGGGCAGGAGGTTTTCCACGACGCCGACCCCGGCCAGCCCGCCGGCATGGTGGTGCTGGCCGGCTCACTGGCCGGTCGCCACCACGCGGCGCTGGTGGAACTCAAGCTGTCGGCGCTGGCTGGTGGCAGCCTGCATGCCGGTGCTGCCGACGGGCCGCTGCTGACCCCCGCCGCCCTGCCCTACGCCATTCCTGCCGAGCCAGCGGCCTGAGGTGGCGCCGTGACGCGGCAACTGTTCATCTACTGGAAGACCGAACCCGGGCACGCCGCGGCGGCCGCGGCCGGCATGGCCGCTCTCCAGCGCGCCTTGCTGGTCCGCCATGCCGGCCTGGTGGCGCGCCTTTACCGGCGCGCCGACGACGCCGGCGATACCGTCACGTTGATGGAAACCTACGCCTGCACGGGCGGTGTGACTGCCGAGCTGCAGGCCGAGATCGTGGCCGCCGGGGCCCGCGCCTCGGCCGGCTGGTGCCTGGGCGAGCGCCACGTCGAAGTGTTCGACGAACTGCCTGGCGGCGCGGGTGAGCACCCCACGCCCTGAAACGCGACTACAGGCTGCGCCGCATCTCGATGTGCGGCACTCCGGCTTCCTCGAACACTTCGCCGACGGTGGCGAAACCGGCGCGCCGGTAGAAGGGCGCGGCGGTGGTCTGTGCACGCAGCATCACCTCGCTGTCACCGCGTTCGCGCGCCGCCTGCAGCAGCGCGCCCAGCACCGCTCGCCCGAGGCCGGCCCCGCGCACCG
>JACZKT010000494.1 GCA_014859905.1 Rubrivivax sp. | reverse complement strand
TGGCGCAGCTCGCACTCGATGCCCGGCTGGGTTTCGGGCACACGCACCAGCAGGCCGTGGAGCTGATGTACACCAACCTCATCGGCGTGGCGCCCTCGCCGCAGGACAGCGCCGATCTGGTGGCCCTGATCGACGTCTATCACGTCTTCACCGAGGCCTCGCTCGCCGTCTTCGCCGCCGAGCTGCCCTACAACACCGCCAACATCGACCTCGTCGGCCTGTCACAGACAGGCATCGAGTACGTGCCGGCTTGAGGGCTTCCGTGCGGTTCATCAATGAAGTGATACCGAGGACCACATCATGTCTGACCCCGCTGTCTTGCTTCCCGACTCCAACGAGTCTGCCCTGCCGTCCGCCACAGGTGCCTTGCCGCTGGACACCCTCGACAGCGTCCCGGGCTCTGTCTTCGTGGGAACCGATGGCGCCGACACCATCTACGGCAGCGCCGGGGACGACACCATCCTGGCAGGCATGGGCGCGGACTTCATCTACGCCCTGGCTGGTGACGATGACATCCACCTCAAGTTCTCCCGCGACTTCGAGTATGCAGACCTCGTCGAAGGCGGCGAGGGCCGGGACCACTTGTTCATCGATGCGACGGCTGCTGTGTATGGCTTCACGTGGCATGGCTACCCCCTGACAGGCCCGGCAACCTTTGCTGCCGACGCCACTTCAGGCTCGCTGGCCCACATCCGGGAGATGCTCACGCTGCCTCGATTGCAAGTGAACACCTGGAACGACAACTCGGGGGTCGTCTTCACCGGCATCGAGCAGTTCAGTCTGCAGGGCTCGCTGACCGCCAACGACCTGATGATCGTTCGCGGCAACGGCGCCTATGACGCAGGTGGCGGCACGGACACCTTGTTTGCCGACTGGAGCGGCGCCACGGACGGCATCGTCTGGCACAACCAAGCCAGTTCGACGGTACAGGCAGTCAACGGGTCATTGATCAGCAACGTCGAGCGGCTGCTGGTGAGCACCGGCGCGGGCAACGACGAAATCCGCAACACGGCCGTATCGACGGACGACGAGTTCGAGACCGGTGCTGGCAACGACACCGTTTACGCGGGCTTCGGAAAGGACCGGGTCGACGGCGGAGCCGGTGACGATGAAATCCATCTGTCATTTGCCGCTGGATTCGAGTGGTGGGACGTGGTCGAGGGCGGCGCGGGCAAGGATCATCTCTTCGTCGACGCGACGGCTGCCGAGTACGGCTTCACGTGGCACGCCTACCCTGAGACGGGCTCCGCGACGCACGTGGCAGACGCCCACTCAGGCTCACTGGCGTACATCAGGGAGATGCTCAACCAGCCCCGGCTGCAGGCAAATACCTGGAACGACAACTCGGGGGTGATGTTCACCGGCATCGAGCAGTTGAGTCTTTGGGGCTCATCCGTCGCGGACGATCTGTTGGTGGCCCTGGGTGACGGCACGTACGACGGAGGCGGCGGCACGGACACCTTGTACGCGGACTGGAGCGACGCCGCCGACGACATCGCGTGGGACAACCAGGCCAGTTCGACGGTGCAGGCGGTCAACGGTTCGACCATCAGCAAGGTCGAACGGCTGCTGGTGAGCACCGGCGCGGGCAACGACGACATCCGCAACACGGCCGTATCGACGGACGACGAGTTCGAGACCGGTGCTGGCAACGACACCGTTTACGCGGGTTTCGGAAAGGACCGGGTCGACGGCGGCGCCGGTGACGACACCATCCATCTGTCGTTTGCCGCTGGATTCGAGTGGTGGGACGTGGTCGAGGGAGGAGCAGGCAAGGATCATCTCTTCATCGACGCGACGGCTGCCGAGTACGGCTTCACGTGGCACGCCTACCCTGAGACCGGCTCCGCGACGCATGCTGCGGCCGCCAGCTCCGGCTCGATGGCCTACATCTCGGAGATGCTCACCCAGCCCCGGCTGCAAGTCGACACGTGGAGCGACAACTCGGGGGTGATATTCAGCGGCATCGAGCAGTTGAGTCTTTGGGGCTCATCCGTCGCGGACGATCTCTTGATTGCCCTCGGCAAGGGCACGTTCGACGGGGGCGGCGGCACGGACGCGCTGTACGCGGACTGGAGCGATGCGACAGACGATATCGCGTGGAACAACCAGGCCAGTTCGGTGGCGCAAGCGGTCAACGGATCGACCATCAGCAACGTCGAGCGACTGCTGGTGAGAACCGGCGCGGGCAAGGACGACATCCGCAACACCGCCGTGTCGACGGACGACGAGTTCGAGACTGGTGCTGGCAACGACACCGTTTACGCGGGTTTCGGTAAGGACCGGGTCGATGGCGGAGACGGTGACGACACGATCCACCTGTCGTTTGCCGCTGGATTCGAGTGGTGGGACGTGGTCGAGGGAGGAGCAGGCAAGGATCATCTCCTCATCGATGCGACGGCTGCCGACTACGGATTCACGTGGCACGCCTACCCTGAGACGGGCTCCGCGACGCATGCTGCGACCGCCACCTCTGGCTCGATGGCCTACATCTCGGAGATGCTCACCCAGCCTCGGCTGCAGGTCGACACGTGGAGCGACAACTCGGGCGTGATCTTCACCGGCATCGAGCAACTGAGTCTTCAAGGTTCCGCGGTTGCCGATGACCTGCTGATCGTGCTGGGTGAAGGCACCCACGACGGCGGCGGCGGCAGCGACGCGCTGTATGCGAACTGGGGCAATGCCACCGCCGACATCGTCTGGGCCAACCTGGCCAGCTCGACAGCCCAGGTCGTCCATGGCTCATTGATCAGCAACGTCGAGCGCTTGTTGATCCGCACCGGCAGCGGCAACGACGACATCCGCAACCTGGTGGCCGGCACCAACGACGAGTTCGAGACCGGCGCCGGCAACGACCTGGTTTATGCCGGTGCGGGCAACGACCGCATCTTTGGCGGCAGCGGCAACGACACCATCGACGGCGGCGCCGGCTCCGACACCGCCGTCTTCGCCGGCGTGCGCACCCTGTACACGGTGACGAAGAACGCCGCCGGCACCAGCTTCGTCGTCGCTTCGGCCGCCGAGGGCACCGACTGGGTCGGCAACGTCGAGAACTTCCAGTTCGCCGACGGCACCGTGGCGGCTTCGACCTTCACCACGCTGGACACCACCGCGCCCGTCGCCGTGGGCTTCAACCCCGCCGACGAGGCCACCGGCGTGGCCACGACGAGCCTCATCAGCGTCACCTTCGACGAATTCATCCAGCGCGGCAGCGGTTTCATCACGCTGAAGAACGCCGCCGGCGTCACCGTGGAGACCTTCAATGCCGCCGACAGCGCCCGCTTGTCGATTGCCGGCAGCACCCTGACCGTCGATCCCAGCGCGGACCTGGCCTCGATGACCGGCTACCGGCTGGAGTTCGCCGCCGGCAGCATCCGGGACCTGCTGGACAACGCCATCGCATCGATCAGCACCTACAACTTCACCACCGGCGGCGCCAGCTACACCGGCACCGCGGGCAACGACGTGCTCACGGGTGACGGTTTCGCCAATGTCTTCACCGGGCTGGGCGGTGACGACTCGATCGACGGCCTGGGCGGCACCGACACGGCCGTCTACACCGGAGCGCGGGCCGACTACACCATCAGCCTGGTGGGGGCCGTGCGCTTGGTGAACGACCTGCTCCCCGGCCGCGATGGCAACGACAGCCTGAGCAGCATCGAGCGGCTGCAGTTTGCCGACGCCAGCATCGCCTACGACATGGATGGCAACGCCGGTGCGGTGGCCAAGCTCGTCGGTGCCTTGTTCGGCGCTGCTGCGCTGCAGGACGGCGCCCTGGTGGGCGGCTACCTGAGCCTGATGGACGACGGCGCCAGCTTCGAGCAGATCGCTGGCGTGGCCGTGGCATCGGAGCGGTTTGCGCAGCTGGCCGGTTCGCACAGCAACGTCGACTTCGTCGAGACGGTGTTCCACAACGTGGTGGGGGTGGCGCCGAGCACGGCCGAACGCAACGAATTCGTGAGCCTGCTCGACAGTGGCGCCTTCACGCAAGCCACGCTGGCAGTGCTGGCCGCCAACACCGCGTTGAACCAGGCCCGCATCGACCTCGCCGGTCTGGCCGGCAGCGGCCTGGTCTACGGCGCAGCGGCCCCGGGCACGGTGCAGTTCGGCACCAGCGGGCCCGACGTCTTGATCGGCACCAGCGCCAATGACCATCTCTACGGCCTGGCCGGCAACGACACCCTGATCGGTGGCACCGGCAACGACAGCCTGGAAGGCGGCGAGGGCATCGACCGCGCGGTCCTCGGTGGCCACAGCAGCCACTTCGACTGGTCGCGCGAGGAGGCCGGCTGGAGCGTGATGGACGCTCGCGGCCCTTACACGATCAGTCTCAGCGGCATCGAGCGGCTGCAGTTCGAGAACCAGCACGTGGCGCTGGACCTGGACGGCGCCGCGGGCATGACGGCCAAGCTGCTGGGCGCTGTCTTCGGCGCTTCGTTCGTGGCCAACCCCGAGTTCGTGGGCATCGGCCTGAGCGTGTTCGACGCCGGCATGAGCTACGAGCAGGTGGCGCAGCTCGCACTCGATGCCCGGCTGGGTTTCGGGCACACGCACCAGCAGGCCGTGGAGCTGATGTACACCAACCTCATCGGCGTGGCGCCCTCGCCGCAGGACAGCGCCGATCTGGTGGCCCTGATCGACGTCTATC
>JACZKT010000493.1 GCA_014859905.1 Rubrivivax sp. | reverse complement strand
GCCGCATCCTGTTTGAGCGCAGTGAGCGCAGCGAACGAAGCGAGTTATGCGGCACCCCCTCAAGGCGAGCAGCGCAGGGGAGTCGGTGCGCAGCACCGACCGCCACAGTCAGCGCCCCCGCCGGGCACCGCCTGCCGCGACGCGATGGCGCACTCAGGGAGCGGGCAGCACTCAACGTCCGCAGCGCGCCGCGAGCAGGCAGCCACCTCTTTTCGATTGAGCGCAGCCCGGCATGAAACGGCACGCGCAAAGCACAACGGCCGCCATGTCGCCACGGCGGCCGTTGTCGCGCCTTCAACGAAGATCAGCGGAACTTCGACTGCGGCACCGTGCGCACTTCACCCGGCAGCGAGCCCAGGTAGTCGGCGATGGCCTTGAGTTCGGCGCGCTTGAAGGGCTGCACCTGGGCGCTCATGATGGGGTTGGCGCGCCCGATCTGGGGCTTGCCTTCGGTGGCATAGGAGCGCAGCGCCGCGAACAGGTAGTCGGCATGCTGGCCGGCCAGCTTGGGGTAGGCGCCGTCGATCGGCTTGCTGTAATTGGCGCCATGGCACGACGCGCAGGCGCCGCGCGTGAGCAGCTCCGCCACCGCGGCCGGGGGCTGCACTGCCGGCACGTCGGCCACCGCCTTGACCATCGATGCACCGTGCTGTTCGTAGTAGGCACCCAGGTCGGCCATGTCCTGCTCGCTCAGCGAACCCGCGATGCCGCGCATCGACGGGTGCTTGCGTTCGCCCTTCTTGTAGGCGCCGAGCGCGGCGACGATGTACTTGGCCCCCTGCCCCGAGATCTTGGGCACCTTGTGCACCTCGGGGAAGCTGGACTGGTAGCCGTGGATGCCGTGGCAGCCGATGCACATGGCGGCCTTCTTCTCGCCGGCGGCGGCATCCTGCGCCTGAGCGCTGGAGGCGGTGAAGACAGCGCCGGCCAGGGCCAGCAGGAGGTGTATCGCTTTGGTCATCGTCGAAAGTGGGTTGGGTCGTCTGGCGGGCGTACAGGACCGCTGCGGTCACGGTGCTTGAATGCGGCGGCGATTATAGGCAGACCCTTATACTGAATCGACCCTTCCAGGCGCCCGCGCCACCCCCAACGATGAAATTCAAAGGCACCGACCAGTATGTCGCCACCCAGGACCTGATGCTGGCGGTCAACGCGGCGGTCACGCTGCAGCGCCCGCTGCTCGTCAAGGGCGAGCCCGGCACCGGCAAGACCATGCTCGCCGAGGAAGTGGCGCGCGCGCTGGGTCTGCCGCTGATGCAGTGGCACATCAAGAGCACGACCAAGGCGCAGCAGGGCCTGTACGAATACGACGCCGTGAGCCGGCTGCGCGACAGCCAGCTGGCGGGCGCCGACTCCGAGCGCGTGCGCGACATCCGCAACTACATCGTGCGCGGTGTGCTGTGGCAGGCCTTCACCGCCGAGCAGCCGGTGGCGCTGCTCATCGACGAGATCGACAAGGCCGACATCGAGTTCCCCAACGACCTGCTGCGTGAACTCGACCGCATGGAGTTCTACGTCTACGAGACGCGCGAGCTGGTGCAGGCGCGCCACCGGCCGATCGTCTTCATCACCTCGAACAACGAGAAGGACCTGCCCGACGCCTTCCTGCGCCGCTGCTTCTTCCACTACATCAAGTTCCCCGACGCCGACACCATGCGTGCCATCGTCGACGTGCACTTTCCCGGCCTCAAGAAGGAGCTGCTGGGCGCGGCGCTGAAGGCCTTCTACGACGTGCGCGACCTGCCGGGGCTGAAGAAGAAGCCGAGCACGAGCGAGCTGCTCGACTGGCTCAAGCTGCTGGTGGCCGAGGACATCCCGCTCGAGGCACTGCACAGCCGGGACGACAAGGTGGCGGTGCCGCCGCTGGTGGGGGCGCTGCTGAAGAACGAGCAGGACGTGACGCTGTTCGAGAAGCTGGTCTTCATGCAGCGGCACAACCGTTGACCGCCATGGGCTGGCCGGCGCCCGTCGAGTTGCGCGGCAGCCATGCCGCCTTGCTGCCGCTGCGGCCCGAGCACGAGGCGGCACTTGCCGAGGCCGTGCGCAACGGCGAACTCTGGCGGCTCTGGTACACCAGCGTACCCGCGCCCGAGGGCATGGCGGCGGAGATCGAGCGCCGCCTCACGCTGCAGGCCGCCGGCAGCATGCTGCCGTTCACGGTGTTCGACGAGTCCCCGCAGGGCCGGGGCCGCGTCGCCGGCATGACGACCTACATGAACATCGACGCCGTGCACCGGCGCGTCGAGATCGGCAGCACCTGGACCCGCGCCTCGGCGCAGCGCACGCCGCTCAACACGCAGTGCAAGCGGCTGCTGCTGGGCCATGCCTTCGAGGCGCTGGACTGCATCGCGGTGGAGTTCCGCACCCACCGCCTCAACCTGCAGAGTCGGCGCGCCATCGAACGCCTGGGCGCACAGCTCGACGGCATCCTGCGCGCGCACCAGCGCGCCAGCGACGGGTCACTGCGCGACACCGCCGTCTACAGCATCACTGCCGCCGAATGGCCGGCGGTGCGTTCGCATCTGGACTGGCAGCTGGCGCGGCCGCGCTGACGGCCGCAGCAACGGAGACCCCATGGCCAAGAAGAAGAAGAACATCAGCGTCGACGACCTGTGGCGCATCGAACGGCTGGGCACGCCCAGCCTGGCGCCCGACGGCGCGCAGGCGGTGGCCGCGCTGACGCGCTTTTCGATGGACGACAACACCTCGGCGTCGTCGCTGTGGCTGCTGTCGACGCTGGGCGGCGCAGCGCGGCCGCTCACGCGATGCGGCGACAAGGACGGCGCACCGCGCTGGAGCCCCCGCGGCGATCTCATCGCCTTCACGGCCAAGCGCGAACAGCAGGGCAAGAAGGACGAAGAGGCGCAGCTCTACGTCATCGCCCCCGACGGCGGCGAGGCGCGCCGTGCCGCCGAGGTGGCCACCGGCGTGGAGGCCTTCCGCTGGTGCCCCGACGGCCGCCGGCTGCTGTTCGTGTCCTGGGTCTGGCCGGACCTGAAAGGCGGTGCTGCACAGGCCAAGGCGCACAAGGCCTTCAAGGAACGCAAGGAAAGTGGCTACGCCACCAGCGAAGCGCAGTACCGCTGGTGGGACCGCAACCTGCCGCTGGGCCGCGTCGTCCACCTGCACCTGCTGGAACTGCGCGCCGACGGCAAGCCGGGCAAGGCGCGTGACCTCTTCGAGGGCACGTCCTACGAGCTGAGCCGGTCGGAGCCCGACGCCAACCAGTTCGACATCTCGCCCGACGGCCGGCGCGCCGTCTTCGCCTTCGACCCGGCAGCGGAAAAGCGCAGCGACGGCCGCTTCGCGCTGGCCGAGATGGACCTGAAGACCGGCCGCACGACGGTCCTCGTGCGCGACGCCGAGTGGGACTTCGGCAACCCGCGCTACAGCCCCGACGGCGAGCGCGTCGCCTTCACCGCCAGCCACCAGGGCCGCAAGCACACGATGCCGGCGCAGCTGGCGGTGTGGGACCGTGACGACGGCCGCCACCGGGTCGTCAGCGCCGAGTGGGACCACGAAGTACGCGCCCCCTTGCACTGGGAAGACGACGGCCAGGCGCTGCTTTTCACCGCCGAACAGAAGGGCCGCACGCACCTGTGGCGCTTCGACCTGCCCGAACACCGCGCCGAGGTCGTGGTCCATGGCGGTTGGGTGGGCGGCTTCGACAAGGCCGCCGGCACGCTGGTCACGCTGGCCGACAGCGCCAGCCACCCGGCGCGGCTGCACGCCCATGTGCCAGGCGCTGCGCCGCGCCGCATCGAGACCTTCAACGACGCGCTGCTGGCCACGCTGGACATCGGCCGCGTCGAGGAGGTCTGGTTCAAGGGCGCCAGCGCGCTGGGCGGCGAGGCCGACGACGTGCAGATGTGGCTCGTCTACCCGCCGGGCTTCGACGCGAAGAAGAAGTACCCGCTGCTGCACAACATCCACGGCGGCCCGCACACCGGCCCCGGCGACGGCTGGCACTACCGCTGGAACACGCAGCTCTTCGCGGCCCAGGGCTACGTGGTGGCCGGCGTCAACTTCCACGGCTCCAGCGGCTTCGGTTTTGCCTTCCTGGACAGCATCACCCACCGCTGGGGCGCGCTCGAACTGCAGGACATCGAGACCGCCACCGACCTGTTGCTGAAGAAGCCCTGGGTCGACAGGAAGCGCCTGTTCGCCACCGGCGGCAGCTACGGCGGCTTCATGGTGGCGTGGATGAACGGCCACGTGGCGCCGGGACGCTACCGGGCCTATGTCTGCCACGCCGGCTGCTTCGACTGGACGGCGATGTTCGCCGACGACGCCTGGAGCTGGCATGCCAAGGAGCTGGGAGCCTGGTACTGGGACGACCCGGCCCGCGTGCAGGCGCAGAGCCCGCATGCGTCCGCCGGCGCCATGAGCACGCCGACGCTGGTGATCCACGGCGCGCTGGACTACCGCGTTCCCGACGCCCAGGGCCTGGCCTACTACAACACGCTCAAGGCGCGCGGCGTCGATGCGCGGCTGCTGTGGTTCCCCGACGAGAACCACTGGATCCTGAAGCCGCGCAACAGCAAGCTCTGGTACGACGAGTTCTTCGGCTGGCTGAGGCGGCATGACGCCGCCGCGCGGCGTTCGCGCTGAAGGGCGCGGCACGCCTCGGAACGCCCTGCCGGCCCGGAGCCTGCGGGCTGTCAGCCCGCAGGCTCCGGGCCGGCAGGGCGTTCCGAGGC
>JACZKT010000492.1 GCA_014859905.1 Rubrivivax sp. | reverse complement strand
ACTTGGTATTCGACGCCGTCGTCACCGGCCCACGACGCGCGCCGCGTCGCCAGCCGCCCGCCGACGCCGTGCGACTTCTCGAACAGCGTCACGTCCAGCCCGGCTTGCTGCAGGCTGGCTGCACAGGCCGCGCCGGCAATGCCGGCGCCCACGACGGCGACGGTGGGTGGCTGTTGCGGGTGCGACATGGCGGTGCCTTTCGAGTTGGAGCGACCGCCCGCAGCGCCTGAAGGATGTACAGCGCATGGCACGGTCAAACCATATTGACCCCGAGAACCGACGGCAGTTCCCCGCACACCGCGGCGATGGACGAGGCCGGCGCCGAGCACCTGAGGAAGAAGCACGCCCCGGCAGCCCGTGGCTGCAAGTCCGCCGGCCGATGATCGGCATCGATACCAACATCCTGCTGCGCCTGTGGCTCGACGACGACCCGGCGCAGAACAAGCGCATCGACGCCTTGCTCGCCGAGCATGGCAGCACGCCGGGGTCGCTGCTGGTGACGGATGTGGTCCTGGCCGAAGCCATGTGGACCCTGCGGTCGGCGTTCGACCAGGACAAGGCGGCCCAGCTCATCGCCGTGCGCGCCATATCCAGAATCCGTGCCCCTTCTTTCACCGACGCAGGTACTGGATGTACACGTCTTGCCTCGCGATCAACAGATTCCGCGGCGACGTGGGCCACGGCGGGCCGCGCGACGCGAGCCTGCTGCAGCAGGTGGGCTGGCCACACACCGAAATGCCCAGCAACGAGTGTGTGGGCTGGTGAAACCTATCGGTCGCGAAACAGTGCATCGACATTGGGCAGTCGCTCGAACCGGGAGAAGGTCCCGGCGTCCGCGATCTCGCTCGCAGCCTGCAGGAACCCAGCCCATGCCGTGCGCGCAAGCGTTCCGCCCACACTGATCCGGCGCACGCCCAAGGTGGCCGCCTCGGCAACCGTCATGAACGGCGCGTTGATCAGCAGGTTGACCGGTTTGGGCGACACCGCGGCGATGATCGCGGCGATGTGCTCGATCTTGTCTATCCGTGGCGCGTACAGGCAGTCGGCGCCTGCATCCGAATACGCGCGCAGCCGCCGGATCGTCTCGTCGATGTCGGGACGTCCGCACACGAAGCCTTCGGATCGGCCGGTGAGAACGACGCCGGTGCCACTCTCGTCGATGGCCCGCCGCGCGGCCCGCACACGCGCCACCGCCAGGTCGAAGTCATGGAGCGGATGTGTCTCGTCGCCGGTGGAGTCTTCGATCGAGAGCCCGGCGATCCCCGTACCCGCGGCGAGCTTCACGTTCTCGGCGACGTGTTGCGGATCGACCGCGAAGCCGCCCTCGAAATCCGCATTCACCGGCACCTTCACCGCGGCCACGATGCTTCGGAGGTGCTCGAGCGCCTGACCGAGAGTGATCTGATTGTCCGCGCGGCCCAAGGTCCAGGCGAAGCCGGCGCTGGTCGTCGCCAGTGCCTTGAAGCCCATCTGCTCCAGAGCCCGTGCGCTGCCTGCGTCCCACGGGTTCGGCATCACGAAGCAGCCAGAGGCGTGCAGGCGTTGGAAGGTAATGACCCGGTCACCGTTCGCTGTCATGTCATGGCTCCAAGAGCGAAATGAAGGGCGGATCATGCTCCTCGGATGCGGGCCGCGTCGCCGACACATGCCGCGGCAGCCCGACCGTCAGCGCCCGTTGGCCAGCCGCCAGGCCGCGAAGTCGATGCGACTGCGTTCGTCGGTCGGCGGGTACAGGCCCAGGATCGAACGCCCCTCCAGCACCTTGGCCAGCACGAAGTCCTCGAACACCGTCATCTCGACCGCCTCGTCGGCCACCTCGTCGGCGAGGTGGGCGGGGATCACGACCACGCCTTCGGCGTCGCCGACGACGACGTCGCCGGGAAACACCGGCGCGTCGCCGCAGCCGATGGGCTCGTCGATGGCGATCGCCATGTGCAGCGTCAGGTTGGTCGGCGCACTCGGGCGCTGGTGGTAGGCGGGCATGGCCAGGCGCGCGATCTCGGGGCTGTCGCGGAAACCGCCGTCGGTGACGACGCCGGCCACGCCGCGTTTCATCAGCCGGCTGAGCAGGATGCCGCCGGCCGACGCGGCACGGGCGTCCTTGCGGCTGTCGATCACGAGCACCGCGCCGGCCGGGCACTCCTCCACCGCCTTGCGCTGCGGGTGCGCGCGGTCCTGGAAGACGCTGAGCGGGTTGAGGTCCTCGCGCGCCGGCATGTAGCGCAGCGTGTAGGCCGGGCCCACCATGTTCGGCAGGCCGGGGTTGAGCGGCCGCACGTCCTGGATGAACTGGTGGTGCAGGCCGCGCTTGAAGAGGGCGGTGCACAGCGTGGCCGTGCTCACGCCCATCAGCTCTTGTCGGGTGTCCGGGTTCATGCGGTTCTTCAGTAGATGGCCGGCTCGGGCACCGGGGCGCCGAAGCTGGTTTCGAGGAAGTCGAAGTCGCAGCCCTGGTCGGCCTGCAGGATGTGGCGGCTGAAGACCCAGCCGTAACCGCGCTCGTAGCGCGGCGGTGGCGGCGTCCAGGCGGCGCGGCGCCGGGCGAGCTCCTCGTCGCTCACTTCCAGGTGGATGCGCCGCGCCGGCACGTCGACGCTGATCAGGTCGCCGCTCTGCACCAGTGCCAGCGGGCCGCCGATGTAGGCCTCGGGCGCGCAGTGCAGCATGCACGCTCCGTAGCTGGTGCCGCTCATGCGCGCGTCGCTCAGTCGCAGCATGTCCTTGACGCCGGCCTGCACCAGCTTGGTCGGGATCGGCAGCATGCCCCACTCGGGCATGCCGGGGCCGCCCAGCGGGCCGGCGTTACGCAGCACCAGGATGTCGTCGGCGGAAACGTCCAGCGCGGGGTCGTCGACCGCCTTCTTCAGCGCCGGGTAGTCGTCGAAGACCAGCGCGCGGCCGGTGTGCTGCAGCAGGTGCGGCGCGCAGGCGCTGGGCTTGATGACGACGCCGCCCGGTGCCAGGTTGCCGCGCAGCACGGCCAGTGCGCCTTCGGCGTAGATCGGCCGGTCCAGCGGACGGATGACGTCGTCGTCGTGGACCTCGGCACCGGCGATGTTCTCGCCCAGCGTGCGGCCGTTGACGGTGGCCGCGTCCAGCGCCAGATGGGCCTCGATGCGCTTCATCAGCCCCGGCAGGCCGCCGGCGTAATAGAAGTCCTCCATCAGGTATTTGTCGCCGCTGGGCCGGATGTTGGCCAGCACCGGCACCTGCCGGCTGGCGGTGTCGAAGTCGTCCAGCGTCACGGCGCAGCCGGCGCGGCGCGACATCGCCACCAGGTGGATGATGGCGTTGGTGCTGCAGCCCATGGCCATCGCCACTTTGATGCCGTTGAGGAAACTCGCACGCCTCAGCAGCTTCGCCGGTGTCAGGTCGTCCCACACCATCTGCACCGCACGACGACCGCATTCGGCGCTCATGCGGATGTGGTTGGCGTCGGGCGCCGGAATCGCGCTGGCGCCGGGCAGCGTCATGCCGATGGCCTCGGCGATGCCCATCATCGTGGCCGCGGTGCCCATCGTCATGCAGGTGCCGTGGCTGCGTGCGATGCCGGCCTCGACGGCCTGCCAGTCGGCTTCTGACAGCTTGCCGGCGCGGCGCTCGTCCCAGTATTTCCAGGTGTCGGAGCCGCTACCGAGAACACGGCCCTTCCAGTTGCCGCGGAGCATCGGCCCGGCGGGCAGGAAGACGCAGGGCAGACCGGCGCTGAAGGCGCCCATCAGCAGCCCCGGCGTGGTCTTGTCGCAGCCGCCCATCAGCACCGCGCCGTCCACCGGGTGGCAGCGCAGCAGCTCCTCGGTTTCCATGGCCAGGAAGTTGCGGTAGAGCATCGTCGTCGGCTTGACGATGGGCTCGCTCAAGCTGATCGCCGGCAGCTCGAGCGGAAAGCCGCCCGCCTGCAGCACGCCGCGCTTGACGTCTTCCACGCGCTGCTTGAAGTGGGAGTGACATTGATTGACGTCGCTCCAGGTGTTGACGATGGCGATCACCGGTTTGCCGGCCCAGTCGGCCGCGCTGTAGCCCATCTGCATGAAGCGCGAGCGGTGGCCGAAGGAGCGCAGGTCGTCGGGCGCGAACCAGCGTGCGCTGCGCAGTTCGGCGGCGGTCTTTGCGATCGTCATGCCTGGCCCCTCGCGGCCACCAGCCAGTCGGGTGCGTCCTGCAGCGCCACCGGGCGCAGGAAGCGGTCCATCGCCGCGTAGCCGACGCTGGTGGTGAAGGGCTGCGTCGACGCCGGCCACGGCCCGCCGTGCTGCTGCGCCGCGGTCACGGCCACGCCGGTGGGTACGCCGGCGAAGAGCACGCGGCCGGCGATGCCTTCGGCGGCGCGCACCAGGCGGCGGTTGTCGGCGGTGTCGGCGTCGGCGCCCCACAGCGTGACGGTCAGGCTGCCCTGCACGGCGCGCAGCACGTCCAGGGTCTCGTCCGGCGAGCGCACGGTGACGACCAGGCAGCTCGGGCCGAAGACCTCCTCGTGCAGCGCTTCGCTCTCGACGAAGGTCGCGGCGTCGGTGGTGAACAGGCGCGCCCGCGGTGCGAACTGGCCATGCTCTGGTGCCGCCAGCGCCTGCACCCCGGCGTGCTGCTGCAGCCGCGCCACGCCGGCGTCGAAGCCGGCGCGGATGCCGGCATGCAGCATGGCGTGCGGCGTCGCGGCACCGAGCGCTTCGGCAAGCTGCTGCACGAAGGCCTTGGAGGCGTCGTCGTCGTGCACGACGAGCACGCCCGGGCTGGTGCAGAACTGGCCGCAACCCAGGGTGATCGACCCGGCGAGCGTGGCCGCCAGCGCCGCGCCGTTGGCGGCCAGGGCCGCGGGCAACGCCACCACCGGGTTGATGGACCCCAGTTCGCCGTAGAACGGGATGGGCCGCGGCCGCTCGTTGGCTTCGCGTTGCAGCGCCGCGCCGCCGCGGTAGCTGCCGGTGAAGGCCACCGCGGCGACGAGCGGGTGGCGCACCAGTTGCACAC
>JACZKT010000491.1 GCA_014859905.1 Rubrivivax sp. | reverse complement strand
CATCGCCTACGCGGTCGCGGGCGCTGCGCTGCCCCGCGACCACCGGCGCGAACTGGCCACGGCGATCGAACGCGTCTGGCCGGGGTGGGCCGAGATCGAGGGCGCAGGCGTGCACCGGCTCAATGTGTCGGCCGGCGGCGGGCCGCTGGCGCTGCTGTCGAACCGCACCCGGCTGATGCTGCGCCTACCTCGTGAGCGGGTCGCCCAAGCGGCGGCGCTCGAGGGCTCCGAACTGCAGCTCGGGCCCTGCACGCTGCGTGTCGGGGCGCCGCAGCCGCGCGAGCTGCGCCCCTATGGCACCCTGTACGCCCATCTGGTGGCGGCCGACGACGCCGACGAGGCGGTCTTCCTGCAGGCCGTGGCGGCCGAGTTGTCGGCGCTGGGCGTGTCGGGGCGGCCGATCTGCGGCCGACGGCAGTTGGTCGAGGCGGGCGAGCTGCAGGGCTACAGCCTGATGCTCGACGGCCTTTCACCCGCCGGCGCGCTGCGCGTGCTGGAAGCCGGCGTCGGCCGCCATCGGCGCTGGGGCTGCGGCATCTTCGTGCCGCACAAGTCGGCCGTGGCGGTGGGCGCCTGAGTCGATCAACCCTCAAGCAACCCGAAGGAGACAGCAACGATGGGCTATGTCGTCAACGGCACCGAACTCGACACCGACGAACAGGGCTACCTGCTGGAGCCCGACTACAGCGACGACGCGGTGCGCGTGATCGCCGCCGCCGAGGGCATCACGCTCGGCGACGACCACTGGAAGGTGGTCCAGTACCTGCGCGACGAATACCGCGAGCATGGCCACACGCCGAACTTCCGCGCCATGCTCAAGGGCATGGCCGAGCTCATGCCCGGCTGCGACAGCAAGGCGCTGTACGACCTCTTCCCGCTCGGCCCGGCCAAGCAGGGTGCCAAGGTCGCCGGCCTGCCGCAGCCGCTGGGCAAGGGCGGATACTGATGGCCCACCCCCGAAGCGCCTTCGGCGCCTCCCCCTCAAGGGGGCGCCGCCAGCAGCCCGGCAAAGCCGGTTCCGCGGCGGCCGCTTGGCAAACCCATCCGGTGCCGTGACGTGAGCGCGCATCCCCTGCCCACGATGCGCATCAAGAGCCACTGGTTCAAGCCAGGGGCCGACAAGACGCCGGCCGAGCACGCCAGCGCGATGGCCTTCATCGTCTGGCGCGTGGCGCAGAACATGCTCAAGCGCATGCGCGGCGCGCAATTCGACATCGACGCCGGGCGACCCTACTTCGCCTTCATGCGCGAGGTGCTGGTGTTCCTGGTCGCCGTCACCGACCGCATTGCCCATGCCCGGCTGGACGCCGCGGCGCGGACCGAATTCACGGTGGCGCTGGTGCGCCACCTGGCGCGCACGCTGCAGGAGAACGAGGACGACCTGCTGGGCCCCGCGTCGGCCGGCGCGCCGAGCCCTGCCGACACCTTCATCGACATGGTCAACGAGGTCACGCAGCACTATGCCGAATTCGGCGCCGACCCCAAGGCGCCCGACGATGGCGGCGCCTTCGACCCCGATTTCGCCTTCGTGCGCTACCTCGGCAGCCGGCTCGAACCGACGCTGCCCGAGAAGGACCGCCGCTGGGTCATCGAGCAGGTGATGGCGGCCGAGGCGCCCGAGGCGGTGGCTGTCGTGCAGCGCTCGATGCGCGACCTGTTCGACGCTGTGCCGCGGCGTGCGCGGCGCTCCACCATGAGCGGTGAATAGGCGCATGGACACCGTTCTTGCCTCCCCCCCCGTGGCCCGCGCCGCGAGCCCGTTCGATCTCGACGACGCCGCCAGCTACCAGCGTTGGCGCGCCTGGAAGCTGGCGCAGCGGCCGGCCGGTGTCGCAGCCTTGACCGTCGACGTCGCCGACCCGCGTGCGCTCAGCGCAGCCGAGCGCGCGGCGTTGCTCGACCGCATCCAGCGCGCCAACATGGCGCTGTACCGGTCACCCGTGATCGCCGAGGACAAGGACCTGCCGCGTGCCCTGGGCGCGCAGTTGGGCCTGCATCGGCTCGACGCCAACTGGCTGGCCGACGAGGACGGCATCTCGAGCATCGCCGTTTCAGAACGGACCGACGGCCGCGGCGGCTTCATCCCCTACACCGACCGCCCGATCCGCTGGCACACCGACGGCTACTACCACCCGGCCGGGCGCCGCATCCGCGGCATGATCCTGCACTGCGTGCGGCCGGCGATGAGCGGCGGCATCAGCGGCCTGCTCGACCACGAACTCGCCTACATGGCGCTGCGCGACGCCTCGCCCTCCCATGTGCGTGCGCTGATGCAGCCCGACGCGATGACGATTCCGGCACGCGCCGACGACGACGGCGAGGCGCGGCCGGCACAGTCCGGCCCGGTGTTCGCGGTCGACGACGACGGCAGCCTGCACATGCGCTACACCGCGCGCACGCGCAGCATCGAATGGAAGGCCGACGCCGCCACCCGTGGCGCGGTGGCCGCGCTGGAGGCGCTGCTGGCCGGCGACACGCCGTGGATCCTGCGCACGCGGCTCGACGCCGGCATGGGCCTGGTCGGCCACAACGTGCTGCACGAGCGCAGCGGGTTCAGCGACGACCCCGGGCAGCCGCGCCTGCTGTACCGCGCCCGCTTCCTGGACCGCGTGGCACTGCCCATGGATTGCACATGGCGATAAGTTTGGATTGCACATGGCGCAATGGGTAACCGTTTGGCGCGCCGCGCAGCTGGTCGGCGTGCCGCGTGGCGTGCTGCAGCAGCGCGTGCGCTCGGGCGAGATCGAACTCGCCGACGGGCTGGTCTCCACCGAGGCCCTGCTCAGGCTGTACCCGCAGACGGAGCTGGAAGCGTCGGGCATGTTCGAGCGCGTGGCGCAGATCCGCGAAGAGGCCTTCGGCCGCCGCGTGCGCGAGCGCCTGCTGCCCAGCCAGGAGGTGCTGGCGCAGCGGCTGTTCCGCCAGAGCCAGGAACTGGCCGACGTGCAGCGCCACCTGCAGCGCTACCACGCGCTGGTGATCGCCCTGCGCGAGCACCTGCGCCATCTCAGCGCCGAAGCGGGCGGCATGGATCCCCGGCTGCTCGCAATGCAACGCCAGCTGAACGACGGGCTGGCGCGGGCGCTGGCCACTGAACCGGTCGATGTGTTGGACGTGATGGACGACATGCTCAAGGTGGTTTCGGCGCAGGTCACGCTGCGCCCGAGCGGGCACCAGTTCGCCGTGGAAGGGCGCAACACGCTGCTGCAGGCCGGCATGCGCGCCGGCCTCAAGCTCAACTACGGCTGCGGCAACGGCACCTGCGGCATGTGCAAGGTGCGCGTGACTTCCGGTCAGGTGGTGCGCACGATGCCCACCGACTACGCGCTGTCCGAGAACGAGCGTGCGCAGGGCTACGTGCTGGCCTGCGCACACACGGCGGCCAGCAGCGAGATCACGCTGGAGACGCTGGAAGCCGCCGGCCCGGCCGACATCCCGCAGCAGCAGCTCGTGACCACCGTGCGCGCGCTGCGCCCGCTGGCGACCGACACCCTGCTGCTGCACCTGCAGACGCCGCGCAGCAATCGCCTGCGTTTCCTGGCCGGGCAGTGGGTCACGCTGGGCCTGGCCGAAGGCGAGGACGTGCACGCCCAGTACTCGATCGCCAGCTGCCCCTGCGACGACCGCAACCTGCTTTTCTACGTCCCGCGCGACGCCGCCGACCCGTTGGCGGCACGCCTGTTCGGCGGCGGCCTGAAGCCCGGCGCCGCCGTCACCGTGTGGGGCCCGGGCGGCGACTTCGTGCTCACCGAAGACGCGCACCCGCTCGTCTTTGCCGCCTGCGACACCGGTTTCGCGCCGGTGCAGAGCCTGATCGAGCACGCCTTGTCGGTCGACGCTGCGCCGTCGATCTCGCTGTTCTGGCTGGCCACGCGGCCCGACGGGCACTTCATGGCCAACCAGTGCCGCGCCTGGTCTGAAGCGCTCGATCCCTTCGAGTACACGCTGTCCACCCATGCCGAGGCGGCCACCGGCGCCAGCCAGATGGCCGCGGCGATGCGCGCCGACCTGTTCGACATCGATTGCGTGTTCTACATGGCCGGTCCGGCGGCCTTCGTCGACACGCTGCGTGCCGAGCTCGCCGCAGCCGGCGTGCCGGCATCGCAGATGCACACGGAGGTGATCGAGTGAGTTGTTCAGGCCAGAGCGCCGCGGCGCTGCCCGCAGCCGCTGCCGAACAGGCCGACGACGGCGTCTGCAGCGGCGCCGAGTCGTTTGCGCTGCGCGTGCTCGGTGACGAGATGGCGCCCGAGTTCAACGCCGGTGAGATCATCATCATCGAGCCCGACGGTGCGCTCAAGGACGGTTCCTTCGTGCTCGCACAACTGGGCGGCGAGTGGATCTTCCGCCAGCTGCGCCAGCGGGGTGATGCGTGGACGCTGCATGCGCTCAACCCGGCGCGTGCCGACCGCGCCGAGTTGCCGCTGCCCGACCTGGCGGCCGTGCGCGGCGTCATCATCCAGAAGGCGGTGCCCGGGCGGCGCCGGCTCAGCAAGTTCTACATCTGAATCGACATCTGAAGCGGCCCATGCCCTACTACGTCTTCGCCGTCAAACCGCTGGGGCTGCTGCACAAGCTGGCCGAATTCGAGGCCTTCAAGGACGCCTCGGCGCATGCCAAGGCGCTGCGCTCGGCACAGCCGGCGGACGCGCAGCTGCGCGTCAAGGTCATGTTCGCCGACAACCAGCTCACCGCCGAGGACCTGCTGAGCCAGGTGCGCCAGGCCGGTCCCAGCGGCGAAGAGTGAGCCCGCGGCGCCGTGGACGAAACACTGCCGGCCGGGGCGCTGTGCTGCGACAGCGACCAGGCCTGTGTCTTCGCCAAGGCGCTGTTGTCGCACACCGCCGGCTGTGAACTGGCGCAGCGCCGCAGCATCGCCGAGCGGGTGCTGGTGGAATGCCCGTCGCCGGTGGCGCGCACCAATTGCGGCACGCTGGCCGCGCTGCTGCACGAACGCGCGCGCTTCGCGCTGCGCCTGCCGCCGCCCGGCCGGCCGCTGATCCACATGCAGGCGCTGCGCCTGCAGTGTGGGGGCCTCACCGCGCTGCAGCAGGTGCTGGGCTGCGCCGAGCGCGACGTGCACCGCATGGTCGGCACCGCGCATGAACGCCATGGCAGCCTGACCGAGCTGCCTTGGGCGCCGCTGGTCGACGCGCTGGCCGCATGGCAACCGCCCAAGCGCGGCCGGGCACGGGAATGAGCGGCGACGCACCGCCAGGCTTTCCGCCGGGGTCGGACGTGAGCGGTACCGTGCCGCCCGGCCTGGCCGAAGCGGTGCAGATCAACTGCCACATCGCCGATGCGCGCCACGCCGCCGACATGACGCTGTGCACCTATCTGCTGCAGATGCGCGAGTTCCATCGCTGGGAGCGCGGCCTGCCTTTCGGCGCCGCACTGGCGCGCGAGGGGGTGGGCGCCTGGATCGCCGCGCGCGAAGCGCTGTGGTCGGCGCTCGAAGACCAACCCTTCATGCCGCTGCCTTGCGGACCGGCCGGTGCCCTGGACCCGTTCGACGTCGACGCCGTCAACGACCACCTGCGCCAGGCGGGTCTGCTCTATGGCGCCGGCCTCGTGGGTGCCGAGCGGCCGGTGTTCTTCCTGGCCGAACAGCATGAGCAGACCC
>JACZKT010000490.1 GCA_014859905.1 Rubrivivax sp. | reverse complement strand
CCCGGGGTTGCGCCGGTGGCCAGCCGCGGCATGCCGGCAAGCACCCAGGCTGCGGCAGAAGCGGCCAGCCAGCGGCGGCGATCGACGCGGCCGACCGCGTGACATCTCGTCCTTGCAGCGTCCATGAAGCTCGGCATCCAGCGTGACTCAACGTCGAATATGACAGGCCACGGCGCAGCGAGTTCCGGTGTTCCGCGGCTCGGAGCCTGTGCAGACCCATGAGCTCCGGGCCCGAAGGGCCGGCAGTGCCGCCATCGGCGTGGGTCGAGACTGCCGCCGCCGCGCGGCGGGGACGTCTCGTTCGCGACTCAACGAGGCACGAAGAAGGTCGATTTCTCGCGCTGCGCCACTGCAACCCGGTCGGCATCGTGGTGCCTCGTGACTTCGAACACCACCGGCACGGAGCGGCCGAGCAGACCCTGGGCTGCAGGCTGGGGCAGCCGGAGTCTGGCCACGATGGACTGGATGCCGGCGGGCGCGATGGTCACCTCGGGTGCCGACACGGTGAGGCCGGCCAGCCCGCTCGCCGCCACGCGATAGCTTTGCGACACCTCGGTGCGGTTCATGATCTGGATCCGGTACACGTTCTCGACGGCACCGTCGTCGACGATGCGTGCCAGCGTGCCGCGGTCCTTGATGACGTCGAACTGGAACGGGCTGCGCAGCGCGACGCTGGTGGCGAAGGCGACGCTGGCGGCCGTGAGCACGGCGCCATAGATCAACACGCGTGGCCGAACCGCACGTTTGAGCATCTGCAGCCGCGACCACCCGCCTGCCACGCCGTTCTCGGTGGCGTACCGGATCAGGCCCCGGGCGTAGCCCATCTTGTCCATGACGCCGTTGCAGACGTCGATGCAGGCAGCACAACCGATGCATTCGTTCTGCAATCCGTCGCGGATGTCGATGCCGGTGGGGCAGACCTGCACGCAAAGCGTGCAGGCGACGCAATCGCCCAGCCCCTGGGCCGCGGCCGTGGTCTTGCGCGAACGCGAGCCACGCGGCTCACCGCGCGCGGCGTCGTAGGTGATGACCAGGGAGTCCTTGTCGATCAGCGCACTCTGAAAGCGGGCGTAGGGGCACATGTACTTGCACATCTGCTCGCGCAGATAGCCCGCATTGCCGTAGGTGGCCAGGCCATAGAACAGGATCCAGAAGGTGCTCCACGGTGACACCGCGAAGGCCGCGACAGCCGACGTGAGCTCGCGGATGGGCGTGAAGTAGCCGACGAAGCTGAAGCCGGTGAACAGGGAGATGGCGAGCCAGGCCATCTGCTTGGCCCCCTTGCGGGCGAGCTTGTTCGCGCTCCACGGCGCCTGGTCGAGCCGCATGCGGGCGACGCGGTCGCCCTCGATGCGGCGCTCGACCCACATGAAGATCTCGGTGTAGACGGTCTGCGGGCAGGTGTAGCCGCACCACAGCCGCCCGGCCACGGCGGTGAAGAAGAACAACGCCAGCGCCGACAGCACCAGCAGTGCGGCGAGGAAGATCAGGTCCTGCGGATACAGCACCAGACCCAGGATGTAGAAGCGCTGCGCCTCCAGATCGAACAGCACCGCCTGGCGGCCGCTCCATTGCAGCCAGGGCAGGCCGTAGAACAGCATCTGCGTCAGCCAGACGAAGGTCCAGCGCCAGCCGGCGAACCAGCCCTTGACTGCGCGCGGGTAGATGTCCGGCTGCTTCTGGTACATCGACACGAACTGCATGCCGTCGCCTGCAGCGGGGTCGGCAGGCAGCGGCTGGATCGGGATGACCGGGAATCCGTGTGGCTTGCTCAACGGGACTGTTCGATGGTTTGGGCTGGCTGAGGGAGGCAAGGCCGCGGTGGCTCAGCCGTCCTTGCCGTCGAGCCGGGTGCGCATCAGCCAGGGCGCGAAGACCCACAGGTAGATGCCGAAGGCGCTGCTCCAGGCCAGCGCTGCGGCCACCATGGCCGCGGTCGGCGATGCAAGGAGGGGCACCAGCGTGCGCAGGAGTGCGGCCGCGAGCACCAGCGCGTAGGCGGCGACCTCGGCCTTCGACGCGCGCAGCGGCCGGCCGGTGTGGCCGCGCGCGGTGCGGGTGATCATGCCGATGACCAGGCCGCCGGTGGCGCCCACCGCCAGCGCATGCACGCCCGGCGAGACACCGACGATGCCGAACTCGGCCAGCGCCAGCAGCGCCAGCCCGAGCGGGATCCAGGCATAGGCCGCATGCAGCACCCACAGGATCGGGCGTCCGCGCGTGACGAGCGGCTGCCAGCTCCAAAGCCTGTGCACGTGCATCAAGGCAGCCATGGCCAGCGCGGCGGCCGGCACGGGCCCCGCCGGCACGAACACCCAGCCAGCGAGCCCGACCGCCGTCAGGCTTAGGGTGAGCCGCTCCAGCCCGGGCCGCGACTTCAGCTTCAGCCCGGGTGTGGCGCTCAACGTGAAGGCCGGGATGACGCGGCCGGCCATCACGCATTCGATCATGATGATGAGGCCGAGGCCGGCGTGCAGCGCCGTCATCGGTGCCACGTCGACGATGCCGAGTGAGGCGAGGTGGAAGACGCCGTTGGCTCCGGCCAGCAGCACCAGGATCAGCGCCAGGGTCAGGTTGCGTCGATTGCCTGCGCGCAGCAGAACGGCGGCCAGCAGCGCGGCCACCAGCGGCAGGAGCAGCATGTCGAGCGCGGCGTACAGCGCCGGCGGCGCCACCAGCGCGGCCACCCGTGCCGACAGCCACAGCAGCGCCAGCGCGCCGA
>JACZKT010000051.1 GCA_014859905.1 Rubrivivax sp. | reverse complement strand
GCCTGGTGCTGGCCGCCGTGACGCTGCTGCAGCGCCTGCGCCGCGCCAGTTGACGGCTACTTGCCGTTGATGCCGAGCAGTTCGACCTCGAAATGCAGCACCGCGTTGGGCGGGATCTGCCCGCCACCGGCGCCGCGTTCGCCGTAGGCGATGGCCGCCGGGCAGGTGAGCCGCGCCTGGCCGCCGACCTTCATGCGCTGCAGGCCCTCGGTCCAGCACTTGATGACGCGGTTGAGCGGAAAGCTCGCCGGCTGGCCGCGCGCATGCGAACTGTCGAACTCGCGCCCGTCGGGGAAGGTGCCGCGGTAGTGCACGCGCACGGTGTCGGTGGCCTGCGGGCTGGCACCGGCACCTTCCTTGAGGGTGCGCAAGACCAGGCCGCTGTCGGTGACCACGGCGCTTTTTTCTGCCGCGGCGCGCGCCAGCGGGTCACCCTGGGCGGCTGCGGCGCCGTGCAGGGCCCAGGCGGTGGTGGTCAGGGCCAGGGTCGACAGCAGGCATCGGATGCGAGGGTTCACGGGCGGGACTTTCGAACAATGGAACAGGCCGCGATCATCGCAGGATGTCGCGGCACCGCCATCCGGGCCGCTGCAGCCTGTTCAGTCCGCGGCGAAATTCTCGCCGAACCACTGCCCGATCATGCGCTTCTCATAGGCCAGGTCAGCGCCGTGGATGCCCAGGGCGTGTTGGAAAGCGAAGTAGTTCATGTCGGAGAGCTGGGCTTCGCCCGCCTTCAGCGTCTGCTCGCCGTGCTGCAGCGTGTAGCGCAAGGTCATGCGCGGCCAGTCGGCGCGGCCGCGCAGGATGCGCACCTCATGCCAGCCGTAAGGCTCGACCTCGCCGGCGAGATCGACATCGAGCACTTCGAGCTTCAGCGTCTGGCCATCGGGCAACTGGCGGCCGAGCTGGGTGAAGTATTCGCCGAGCGACTTCATCGTGCGCTCGCGGTCGGCGTCGCTGCGGCCGGCGTCGCTGTAGCGCGCGGGCTGCAGCCAGCTGACTTCCACGGTACCGGCGGCAGCAAGCGGCAGTACCGACACCGCCAAGGCCGCTGCAGAGACGATCCGGATCAGGGTGAGGCTGGATGCGGACATGCTCAACTCCCTTCTTCGTTCGTTGCACAGAACCGTTGCCAAATGCACCTATGTGAAGAAAGACCATGGCGCGGGTGCCCGAGTTCCGCACCCTGGCTCAGTTCGACCAGCTGTCGCGCAGCGTCGTGATGCGGTTGAACACGGCCCGACCCGCTGCGTGCTCGACGCGGTCGGTGACGAAATAGCCGAGCCGCTCGAACTGGAAGTGCTGCTCGCGTCCGGCCGCGGCCAACGCGGGCTCGACATAGGCAGCCACGACCTGCTTGCTGCGCGGGTTGAGCACTTCGCGGAAGTCGCGGCCGCCGGCGTCGGGGTGCGGCTCGGTGAAAAGGCGGTCGTAAAGCACCACGGTGGCCGGCAGCGCGTCGTGCACGCCGACCCAGGTGATGGTGCCCTTGACCTTCACGGCGTCGGCGCCCGGCGTGCCGCTGCGGGTGTCGGGCACCACGCGCGCCAGCACCTTGGTGACGCGGCCGGTGGCGTCCTTCTCGCAGCCGGTGCACTCGACCACCAGGCCGTACTTCAGGCGCACCTTGTTGCCGGGAACGGTGCGGCCATCCGGCTGCACCTGGGGCGGCACGAGGCGGAAGAAACCCTTGGGCGGCACTTCGGCGAAGTCGTCGCGCTCGATCCAGACCTCGCGCGCGAGGCCGAAGTGCCGGGTGCCGAGCTCCGGGCGTTGCGGATGCGCCGGCGCCTGGCAGGGCTCGATGTGGGCGTCGCTGCCGTAGACCTCGGCCCAGTTGCTCAGTTCCAGCCGCACCGGGTCGAGCACTGCCATCGCTCGCGGCGCCTGACCTTCGAGGTCGGCGCGCAGGCACTGGTCGAGCACGGCGTAGTCGATCCAGATGTTGGTCTTGCTGGCCCCCGTGCCGTCGGCCATGGCGCGGATGCTGGCGGGCGTGTAGCCGCGCCGGCGCATGCCGAACAGCGTCGGCATGCGCGGGTCGTCCCAACCGCTGACGATGCCCTCAAGGACGAGCGCACGCAGCTTGCGCTTGCTGGTGATCACATAGCTCAGGTTCAGGCGCCCGAATTCGTACTGCTTCGGCAGCGGCCGCGCCAGCAGGCCCAGGTCGGCGAGGTTTTCCAGCAGCCAGTCGTAGAAGGGCCGCTGGTCCTCGAACTCGAGCGTGCACAGGCTGTGCGTGATGCACTCCAGCGCGTCCTCGATCGGGTGCGCGTAGGTGTACATCGGATAGATGCACCAGGCATCTCCGGTGTTGTGGTGCGTGGCGTGCTTGATGCGGTACAGGGCCGGGTCGCGCAGGTTGATGTTGGGGCTGGCCATGTCGATCCTGGCGCGCAGCACGGCGGCACCGTCGGGCAGTGCGCCGCCGCGCATCTCGCGCAGCCGCACCAGGTTCTCGGCCGGCGTGCGGCTGCGGAACGGGCTGTCGGTGCCGGGGGTGTTGAAGTCGCCGCGGCGCTCGCGCATCTCGTCGGCGCTCTGCTCGTCGACATAGGCCAGGCCGGCGCCCACCAGGGCCTCGGCAGCGCGGTACATGAAGTCGAAGTAGTCGCTGGCGTAGTAGAGATGGCTGGTGCCGCCGGCCTGCCAGTCGAAGCCCAGCCAGTGCACGGCCTCGATGATGGCGTCGACGTATTCCTGCTCTTCCTTTTCGGGGTTGGTGTCGTCGAAACGCAGGTGGCAGATGCCGCCGTAGTCGCGCGCCAGGCCGAAATTCAGGCAGATGCTCTTGGCATGGCCGACGTGCAGGTAGCCGTTGGGCTCGGGCGGGAAGCGGGTGCG
>JACZKT010000489.1 GCA_014859905.1 Rubrivivax sp. | reverse complement strand
GCCGCAGCGCGAGTCTCGCTTCGACGTCGTCTGGCACTTCTACTCGACCCGCGATTTCGTGCGCGTCAGGCTCAAGACCCGGGTTCGGGCCGACGATCCGACCGTGGACAGCCTGATTGGCCTGTACGGCTCCGCCCATTTCATGGAACGCGAGTGCCACGACATGTACGGCATCCGCTTCCGCGGCAACGACGACCTGCGCCCGATCCTGCTCTACGAAGGCTTCGTCGGCCATCCGCTGCGCAAGGACTACCCCAAGCAGCAGGAGCAGCCGCTCGTGCCCTACCGCAGCTGAAGCGGCCGCCAGGAACCGAACAAGAGCACGCCGTGCAAGCCCCTCCCCGCCCGATCCCCAACCCCGTGCGCTCGATCTTCGAGACGACGCTGCGCGAGGACTCGGTCATCGTCAACATCGGCCCCTCGCACCCGGCCACGCACGGCACGGTGCAGATCATTGCCGAACTCGACGGCGAGCGTGTGCTGCGCAGCGACGTGCACTGCGGCTACCTGCACCGCGGTTTCGAGAAGGAATGCGAGGACCACACCTGGCACAACCTGATCCCGTACGTGGACCGGCTCAATTACGTGTCGGCGCTGATCAACGACTTTGCCTACTGCGAAGGTGTCGAGACGCTGATGGGCGTGCAGATCACGCCGCGCTGCCGTTACCTGCGCACACTGCTGTCGGAGTACTCCCGCCTGGTGGACCACCTCACCTGCCTGGCCGCCGGCCTGATGGAGCTGGGTGCGATGACGGCCTTCCTGTATCTGGTGATGGTGCGCGACTACATGTACGAGCACCTGGCTGCGCTGACCGGCGCTCGCGTGACCTACACCTACGGCCGCATCGGCGGCCTGGCGCGCGACCTGCCCGAAGGCTGGCTGAAGCGGCTGGAAGAGATCCTGAAGCAGTACGAGGTGTTCATCGCCCGCGTGCATGGGCTGGTCGACCGCAACCGCATCTTCATCGACCGCATGCGCGACGTCGGCGTCATCAGCACCGCCGACGCGCTGAGCTATGGCTACACGGGCGTCATCCTGCGCTCCACCGGCGTGCCGCGCGACCTGCGCAAGGACATGCCCTACCTCGCCTACGCCGAGCTCGACTTCGACGTGCCGGTGGGCATCAAGGGCGACAACTACGACCGCTACTTCGTGCGCATGCGCGAGATGGACGAGTCCGTCTACATGATGCGGCAGCTGATGGAGATGCTGCCCGAAGGCCCGATCAACGTCGACGACCGCCGCTGCACCTTCCCGGACAAGCCGCTCGTCTACTCCGAGATCGAGTCGCTGATCAACCACTTCAAGCTGGTGATGGACGGGCCGGGCGTGCCTGCCGGTGACGCCTACAGCGCCCACGAGAGCCCCAACGGCGAACTGGGCTTCTACCTCGTCAGCACCGGCGGCGGCGTGCCGCACAAGGTGCACTGCCGCGCGCCGAGCTTCGTGCACATGGGCGGCGTGCACCTGATGATCAACGGCGGCCAGCTGGCCGACATCGTGCCCACCTTCGGCTCGATCAACATGATCGGCGGGGAGTGCGACCGGTGAAGCACCTGATCCCCGAGTTCGACAGGATGCGCAAACGCTATCCCGCGGGCGCCGAGTCCTCGCTCGTGCTGCCGTGCCTGCGCCGCATCCAGGCAGACCGTGGCTTCGTCGCCGACAGCGACATCGCCGAGCTGGCCGCCTACATCCCGGTGCCGCGCATCCAGATCGAGGAAGTGCTGGCGCACTACACGCAGTTCCGCCGCGCGCCGATCGGGCGCTGGCACCTGCAGGCCTGCCGCAACCTGTCGTGCTCGATGCGCGGGGCCGAGGGCGTGATCGAGCACCTCAGCCGCAAGCTCGGCATCGAGCCGGGCCAGACCACGGCCGACGGCCGCTTCACGCTGAGCACGGTGGAGTGCCTGGGTTCGTGCGGCACGGCGCCGGTGGTGATGGTCAACGAGGCCTACCACGAGGACATGAGCCTGCCGCGGCTGGACGCCTTGATCGAAGAGTTGCGCAAATGAACCGAGCGCAGAGCCGCCTCAAGCCGGTTCGCTCCCCCTCGGGGGGGCCGGCGCGGCACGCGCCGTTGGGGGTCCAATCATGACCGGCCGCAAGCTCATCATGACCTTCCCGGTCACGCCGACCTCGCACCTGCTGACCGAGGTCCGCTCGCGCGGCGGCTACGAGACGCTGGCCAAGGCGCTGCGCGAGATGCGCCCGGAGCAGATCACCAAGGAGGTCGTCGCTTCCGGCATCCTGGGCCACGGCGGCGCGGCGTTTCCCGCCGGCCGCAAGTGGGGCGTCATCAAGCTCAACGACGGGCAGCCGCACTTCCTCTGCGCCAACGCCGACGAAGGCGAGCCCGGCACCTTCAAGGACCGCTGGATCCTGGAGAACGCGCCGCACCTGCTGCTGGAGTCGATGCTCATCGCGGCCTATGCGCTGCAGGTGCGCAATGCCTTCGTCTACATCCGCGGCGAGTTCGACCTGCCCTACCGGCGTCTGGCCGCGGCGGTGGAGGAAGCTTACGAAGCCGGCTACTTCGGCGAGCGCATCCTGGGCACCGACTTCGGCTGCGACATCGTGATCTACCGCGGCGCCGGCTCCTATGTCTGCGGCGAGGCCTCGGCCCTCATCACCTCGATCGAGGGCAGGAAGGGCTACCCGCGCAACCGACCGCCGCGTCTGACGGTGCGCGGCCTGTACCAGCGGCCCACGGTGATCAACAACGTCGAGACGCTGGCCAACGTGACGGCCATCGTGGCCCAGGGCGGCGAGGCCTTCCGCACGGTCGGCACGGCCAAGAGTCCGGGCACGCAACTGGTCTCGATCTCCGGCCACGTGCAGCGCCCGGGTGTCTACGAAGTGGAGTACGGCTATCCGCTGGCGAAGTTCATCTACGAGGACTGCGGCGGTGGCCTCGACGGCAGCAAGATCAAGTGCATCGTCCCGGGCGGCATCTCGACCAAGGTGCTGACGGCCGCCGAGATCGAGTCCGTGACCTACGACCACGCCAGCCTGGCGGCGGCCGGGTCGGGCGTCGGCTCGGGCGGCATGGTCGTCATCGCCGAGGGGACCTGCATGGTGCGGCTGCTGCAGATCCTGCTGCGCTTCTACCACCACGAGTCCTGCGGCCAGTGCACGCCCTGCCGCGAAGGCATGGGCTGGATGCACCGCATCATCGACCGCATCGTCGCCGGCGCGGGCCGCCCGGAAGACATCGATCAGCTCATCCGCATCTCCAAGGCCAACGACGGCACCACGATCTGCGGCATGGGCGATGCGGCGGGTTACGCCACGCTGGGCATCATCGCCAAGTACCGCGACGAGTTCGAGTACTTCATCGAACACAAGCGCTCGCGGCTCGCAGGCCGGCTCGAAGTGGCGGGCGAGGTGGCTGCTCATGGTTGAGTTCTTCATCAACGGCCAGGCGGTGCAGGCCGAAGACAACCAGACCGTCATGCAGGCGGCGAAGGCAAACGGGTACTTCATTCCCTACTTCTGCTGGCACCCGCACCTGTCGGTGCCGGGCAACTGCCGCATCTGCATGGTGGAGGTCACCAACGAAGGCCAGCCCGCAGACAGCGGCTGGCTCGACATCGCCTGCAACATGCCCATCACCAAGGGCATGCGCGTGCTGACCGATTCGCCCCGCGTGCGCGAACGGCGCAAGGAAACGCTGCAGTTCATCACGCTCAACCATCCGGTGGACTGCGGCATCTGCGACAAGGCCGGCGAGTGCACGCTGCAGGACTACCACTACGAATACAACGGCTCGCCGTCGATCTCGATCGACGCCAAGGTCCATGCCACGAAGCACTTTGCGCTGTCGGAGCGCATCGTGCTCGACAACGAGCGCTGCATCATGTGCACGCGCTGCGTGCGCTTCACGCGCGAGATCTCCAAGTCCGACGCGCTGGGGGTGCTCAACCGCGGCGACCATTCGCTGATCCGCCCGGTGGAAGACGGCGCCTTCGAGGCCGACCCGTACTCCGACAACGTCATCGACCTCTGCCCGGTCGGCGCACTGCTGTCGCGCGCCTTCCTGCACAAGGCACGGGTGTGGTACCTGGAGCCGACGCCGTCGATCTGCCCGGGTTGCGAGCGCGGCTGCAGCATCGCCATCTGGCACCGCAAGAGCGAATGGAAGCTCAAGGCACTGGATGCGCGGCAGAACAACCGCATCGACCGCGTCACGCCGCGCGAGAACGCGGCCGTCAACGGCCCGTGGATCTGCAACAAGGGCCGTGACCTGGCGCGCATCTTCGAGCGTGCGCGTGCCGAGCTCGCCATGCTCAAGGGGCAGCCCGTGGACCTGCAGGCTGCCCTCGGAAGCGCCCGCGCGCTCATCGCCGCTGCGCGACAGCCGGTGGCGCTGGTCTCCAGCTGGGGGTCGAACGAGGAACTGGCCGCCTTCCAGGCCGCGCTGGGATCGCGCTTTGCCAGCTACGTCAAGGCCGATTGGCAGGTCGAGCCCGGGGAGCCCGTGGAAGACGATCTGCTGATCAAGGCCGACAAGAACCCGAACACGGCGGCGGCGCGCGCGCTGTTCCCGGCGCTGCCCGAGGATGCCCGCGGCGCCCTGCCGCCCGCGACCGACCTGGTGCTGGTGTGGGGTGAAGGCTTCAGCTTCGCCCAGCTCCCCGCGGGCGCGAAGATCATCTATCTCAACAGCTGGCTGCAGCCCGAGAACGGCCACGCCGACGTCTTCATCCCGATCAGCGTGATGACCGAACGGCACGGCCACTACACCAACTTCCAGGGCGTGGTCAGCGCTTTCGAGCCCTGTTTTGCCAGGCTGCCCGGCGTGGCCGACGCCGAGAGCGTCTTCGCGGGGCTGGCAACACCGGCAGCGGGGGCACGGCCATGACCCAGGACCTGGTCGTCTACGCGGTCTTCATCCTGTATGCGGTGGGCATGCTGATGGGCTTCGGCACCGTACTCACGTGGGTCGAGCGCAAGCAGGCGGCGGTGATGTCCGACCGCATCGGCGCCAACCGGGCTTACGTGCGCATCCCCTTCACGCAGATCAAGCTCGTCTGGTGGGGTCTGTTCCACGGCATTGCCGACGGCATCAAGATGCTGGTGAAGGAGGACTTCAAGCCCCGCACCTACGACTGGTATGCCTACGCGGTGGCGCCCTGGGTGGTGTTCACGCCAGTGCTGCTGGTTTTCGGCGTCATCCCCTTCGGCGGCATGCTGGACCCGGGACTCCTGTTCCCCTCGCTCGCGGAATGGTTCGACGGCCGCACCTACCCGATGCAGATCGCGCAGATCGACGCCGGGCTGCTGATCATCTTTGCCTTCAGCGGCTTGACGATCATCGGTGCCATGCTCGCCGGCTGGTCGTCGGCGAACAAGTTCTCCCTGCTCGGCGGCCTGCGTGCGGGCTCGCAGATGATTTCGTACGAGCTGGTCATGGGCCTGACCGTGCTGGGCCTGATCCTGATCTACGGCACGGTGGACCTGGACTCGATGGTGCGCCAGCAGTCGGGCATGGTGCTGGGCGGCCTGCCCGCGTGGGGGGTGGTGCTGCAGCCCTTCGCGGCCGTGCTCTTCCTGACTGCCGCCATCGCCGAGAACAAGCGCATCCCCTTCGACCTGCCCGAGGCCGAGTCCGAGCTCATCGCCGGCTACTTCACCGAATACAGCGCGATGAAGATGGGCCTGTTCATGTTCGCCGAGTTCATCGAGATCGCGATCATCGGCGCCCTGTTCACGACCCTGTTCCTGGGCGGCTACAACCTGCCGTTCATGAACGACGCGGGCTTCACCTTCCCCTGGGGCAGCGTCGTCGAGATGAGCCACGGCGCGGTGGTGCTCACGCAGGTGCTGACCTTCCTCGTCAAGATGCTGCTCGTCTGCAGCTTCCAGATCCTGATCCGCTGGACGCTGCCGCGCTTCCGCTACGACCAGGTGCTGGCCTTCGCCTGGAAGTTCATGCTGCCGCTGGCGCTGGTCAACCTGGTCGTCACCGCGGTCGTCGTGTGGTCGCATCAGGGGGGGCTGCAGTGAAGACGCCCTACAAGCGCAAGACCTACTGGAACGAGCCCACGATGACGCTGTGGGAGCGGGCCTACCTGCCCGAGATCCTGCGCGGCATGGCCATCACCAGCGGCGTCTTCCTGCGCAACATGCGGCGCTGGATCACCGGCAAGAAGGGCGCGCTGACCACCTACTACCCGGAAGAGACGCGCTGGGACTACGCGGCGCTGAACCGCGGCAAGCACGTGCTGACGATGCGGCCCGACGGCAAGCCGCAGTGCATCGCGTGCAACATGTGCGCCACCGTGTGCCCGGCCAAGGTGATCGAGATCGAGGCCGGTTTCGACCCCAGCGACACCGCGCACCCCAAGTTCCCGCTGCGCTTCGAGATCGACTACTCGCGCTGCATCTTCTGCGGCCTGTGCGTCGAGGCCTGCCCCGAGGACGCCATCCGCATGGCCAAGGAAGTACCCGGCCTGCCGGCCGAGGACCGGCAGCAGATGTGGCTGACGCTGGAGGAGATGATGAGCTGGCAGCCGCAGAGCGACGTCGCCAAGCCTTACGCCGCGGCCGGCGCGCCCAAGACTGGCGGCATCGCCGGGGGCACCGAATGATCGAGACCTTCCTGCAAAGCCTGGACACGCTGCTGCTGGTCGTGTTCGCCGTGTGCGCCCTCGTGGGGGCGGCGCTGATGATCGTGCTGCGCCAGCCCATGCGCGTGGCCGTCGCGCTGATCTCGACGATGATCTTCCTGGGCGGCATCTACGGTCTGCTGGGGGTGCACTTCATCGCCGCGTTCCAGGTGCTGATCTACGTCGGCGCGGTGATGCTG
>JACZKT010000488.1 GCA_014859905.1 Rubrivivax sp. | reverse complement strand
GTTGCTGCCCACGCCTGCCGAACGCTGGCTGCGTGCCGCGGGAGCCGAGCTGAGGCTGGGGTCGCGAGTGCAAGGCCTGGCACCGGCGGCCAAGGGCTGGCAGCTGGACGGCGAAAGGTACGACGCCGTGGTCCTGGCCTGCAGCGCCGCCGAGGCCGCGCGACTGGCCGCCGACGCCGCACCGGCCTGGGCGCAACACGCCAGCGCGCTGCGCTACGAACCCATCGTCACCGTCTACCTGCGCTGCCCCGGCGCGCGCCTGCCGTCGCCGATGACGGCACTGCTGGAGAGCCCCGAGGCACCGGCGCAGTTCGCCTTCGATCATGGCGCCATGGGCGCCACGCCCGGGCTCTTTGCCTTCGTGATCAGCGGCGCGCGGCGCTGGGTGGATGCCGGTCTCGACGCTGCTGGCGCCGCCGTGCTGCAGCAGGCCCGCGACGCCTTCGACCCCGGCACCTGGCCGACACCGCCGATACTGCTGCGGGTGCTGGCCGACAAGCGCGCCACCTTCCGCTGCACGCCGGACCTGGTGCGCCCACCGGCGCAGGTGGCGCCGCGGCTGGTGGCCGCAGGCGACTACATCGAGGGACCCTACCCAGCCACGCTGGAAGGCGCCGTACGCGCGGGCGAGACGGCCGCCGCACTGGTCATGCCCTGAACGCTGAAGCGCTCCTCTGCGATGCAGAATGCCGCACAACCACCGCATGCACAACTGCCATGAGTCTCAAAGACGCGCACACCCCGACGATTCAGGTGCTGGCGCGCAGCTTCGCGTTGCTGGACCTGCTGGCGAGTCACCCCGACCCGGTGTCGCTGAAGGAGATCAGCGAGCGCACCGGACTGCACCCCTCGACCGCCCACCGTATCCTCAACGACCTGGCCATCGGCCGCTATGTCGACCGGCCGCAGGCCGGCAGCTACCGGCTCGGCATGCGGCTGCTGGAGCTGGGCAACCTGGTGAAGGCGCGACTCGACGTGCGCGATGCCGCGCTGGGGCCGATGCGCGAACTGCACAAGGTGACGCACCAGCCGGTGAACCTGTCCATACGCCAGGGCGACGAAATCATCTATGTCGAGCGCACCTACAGCGAACGCTCGGGCATGCAGGTGGTGCGAGCCGTGGGCGGCCGCGCGCCGCTGCATCTGACTTCGGTGGGCAAGCTCTTTCTCGCCCACGACGATGCGGCGCGTGTGCGTTCTTATGCCACCCGCACCGGACTCACCGGTCACACCCGCAACAGCATCACCGAGCTGGGGCGGCTGGAGCGTGAACTGGCCAGCGTGCGTGCCAGCGGTGTCGCGCGCGACGACGAGGAACTGGAACTGGGCGTGCGCTGCATGGCTGCGGGCATCTACGACGACCAGGGCAAGCTGCTGGCCGGCTTGTCGGTGTCGGCGCCCGCCGATCGGCTCGAGGAGTCGTGGCTCGAACGCGTCAAGAGCACGGCCGCGCAGATCTCGGCGGCGCTGGGCTATCGCGGATGAAGCGGCGCCACCGCGGCGTCCAGCGCAGGCAGGACTGCACGCAGGCTCTGCGTGGCCATCCAGGTGCGGATGCGCTCGGCGTCGCCGATGCGTGAGTACTTGCCCGCCGAGTCCAGCAACACCATGATCAGTTGGCGCCCGGCCAGCTGGGTCTGCATCACCAGGCAGCGGCCGGCGGCCGCGATGTAGCCGGTCTTCTGCAGACCGATGTCCCACTCGGGGTTGCGCACCAGCCCGTTGGTATTGCGGAACTGCACCTGGCGCTTGCCCACCGGGACCACCGTTTCGGGCGAGGTCGACAGCTCGCGCAACAGCGGGTGCAAGGAGGCCGCTCGCACCAGCAAGGCCAGATCGTGGGCACTGGAGCGATTGTCGCTCGACAGGCCCGTGGGCTCCACATAGCGCGTGTCGTGCATGCCCAGCAACTGCGCCTTGGCATTCATGGCGCCGACGAAGTCCGACATGCCGCCCGGGTAGGTGCGCCCGAGCAGGTAGGCGGCGCGGTTCTCCGAAGCCATCAGCGCCAGGTGCAACATCTCGCCACGTTTCAGCCGGGCACCGGCGCGCAGTTGCGAACGGCTGCCGGCGAGCACCGCGGCGTCTTCGGGCGTCACCGTCAACACCTCGTCCAGCGGCAGCCCGGCCTCGGTGACGACCAGCGCCGTCATCAGCTTGGTGATCGACGCGATGGGCAACACGGCGTTGGGGTTCTTGCTGAACAGCACCTCGTCGGTTTCCTGGTCGACGACCAGGGCGACGCTGGACTTGAGGTCGAGTGCGTCTTCGGTGGCGTGCAGGCCGGTCAGCCGCCCCAGCGAAGGTAACTGCGGGGTGGCGCGTACCACCGCCTTGCGCGTTGGACGCTTGGCCTTGCGCACCGCGGGCTTGGCGCCCCTGGCCTGGCGTACGTCCTTGGATAGCTTGGCGGACTTGACCGGTGCCTTCTGTGCGCCCGTGCCGGCAGCGAAAGTGGAGGCCACCGGGACCACCGACAGGGACAGCACCAGCGAGGCCGCCGACAGCGCCTTCAGCGCGACGCGTAACGTCTTGTTCACAGCGGACCCCTCAAACCAACCAGTTGCAAAGTGTAGGGCACCCGAAAATTGCATGCAAGATCAATATCTTGCGCGCTTTTCCTAAAGCACTCCCCGCGCTCGGCAGCCGATGCCCGCCCTATCCCTGCGCAGCCACCCTCTCGGTCGTGCTGTGCAGCTTGTTCAAGGCCGACAGATAGGCCTTGGCCGATGCCACCACGATGTCGGGATCGGCACCCACACCGTTGACCACCCGACCCGCATGTTGCAGCCGGACCGTGACCTCGCCTTGCGATTCTGTACTGCCCGAGGTGATGGCATTCACCGAATAGAGCATCAATTCGGCGCCACTCTTCACGCACGACTCGATGGCCTTGAGGCTGGCGTCGACCGGGCCGTTGCCGTCGCTTTCGGCATGGTGCTCCACGGTGCCGGCGGCGAACGCGACCCTGGCGTGAGGCCGTTCGCCGGTTTCCGAATGCTGCGACAGCGCCAGCAGCCGGTAGTGCTCGACATCGGCCGTGACGCTCTCGTCGCTGACCAGGGCGATGATGTCCTCGTCGAAGATCTCGCTCTTGCGGTCAGCCAGGTCCTTGAAGCGGGCAAAGGCGGCGTTGACCTCGCCTTCCGAGTCCAGCGCTATGCCCAGGTCCTGCAGCCGCTGCTTGAAGGCGTTGCGACCCGAAAGCTTGCCCAGCACGATCTTGTTGGCGGCCCAGCCCACGTCTTCGGCGCGCATGATCTCGTAGGTATCGCGCGCCTTGAGCACGCCGTCCTGGTGGATACCGCTGGCATGCGCGAAGGCATTCGCGCCCACCACCGCCTTGTTCGGCTGCACCACGAAGCCGGTGGTCTGGCTGACCATGCGTGACGCGGGAACGATCTGCGTGGTGTCGATGCCGAGGTCGAGCTTGAAGTAGTCGCGACGCGTGCGCACCGCCATCACCACCTCTTCGAGCGAGCAGTTGCCGGCCCGTTCGCCCAGGCCGTTGACGGTGCATTCGACCTGACGCGCGCCGCCGATCATGACGCCGGCCAGTGAATTGGCCACCGCCATGCCCAGGTCGTTGTGGCAATGCACGCTCCATACCGCCTTGTCACTGTTGGGCACGCGCTCGCGCAGCATGCGGATGAACTCGCCGAACAGCTCGGGCACGGCGTAGCCGACGGTGTCGGGGATGTTGATCGTGGTCGCACCCTCGGCAATGGCGCTCTCGAGCACGCGGCAAAGGAAGTCGGGCTCGGAGCGGTAGCCGTCCTCGGGCGAGAACTCGATGTCGCTGCACAGCTTGCGAGCGAAGCGAACCGCCTGCCTGGCCTGCTCGTGCACCTGCTCCGGCGTCATGCGCAGCTTCTTTTCCATGTGCAGCGCCGAGGTCGCGATGAAGGTGTGGATGCGCGAGCGCGCAGCGCCCCTGAGCGCTTCGGCGGCGCGCGAGATGTCGCGGTCGTTGGCGCGCGCCAGCGAACACACGGTGACTTCGCGGATGGCGTCGGCGATGGCCTTCACGGCCTCGAAGTCGCCGTTGCTCGAGGCGGCGAAGCCGGCTTCGATGACGTCCACGCGCAGCCGCTCGAGCTGGCGTGCGATGCGCAGCTTCTCCTCGCGCGTCATCGAGGCGCCGGGCGACTGTTCGCCGTCACGCAAGGTGGTGTCGAAGATGATGAGCTTGTCGGTCATGGTGTTTGGCCTTGGACGATGGAGTTGGGGATCGCAGGCAGCGTGAACAGAAAGAGAAACGGCCCGCTGCGTTGCGCTGGCGGGCCGTTGATCGCGGAGGGAAGGACGAAGACGATCAGCGCACCCGCAATGCTCCTAGCAGGGCTAGCGCGCTCAGGGTGCGAAACGAGTTCATGGATTCAATATAGCACGCGGCCGTCACGGGTGCAGGCCCTTCTCGTCGGGCTCGTCGGTGGAGATCGCGATCACGCTCGTCGGCTTTCCCTTCGTCTTGCGCCACCCATAGACGGCATAGCCTGAGATGCCATAGGCACAGAAGAGCGCAAACAACACCCGCGGCGGGTCGAGCGCGATGAGCGCGATGCCCAGCGCAATGGCCACGATGACCACGAAGGGCACGGTGCGTTTGCCGCCGATCACCTTGAAGCTGTAGAAGGGCGCATTGGTGACCATCGACAGCCCCGCGAACAGCGTGAGGCCGAAGGCCGTCCAGGCCAGCCAGTCGATGCGGTAGGCATCCTTGAAGCCGGCGTCGTCCATGACCCAGATCAGCCCCATCACCATCGCGGCCGCCGCCGGGCTGGGCAGGCCCTGGAAGAAGCGCTTGTCGACGACACCGATGTTGACGTTGAAGCGCGCCAGCCGCAGCGCCGCGCCAGCAATGTAGACGAAGGCCGGGATCCAGCCCGCCTTGCCCAGGTCCTTCAGGGCCCAGATGTAGATGATCAGGGCCGGCGCGGCGCCGAAGCTGACCATGTCGCACAGGCTGTCCATCTGCTCGCCGAAAGCGCTCTGCGAGTTGGTCATGCGCGCCACGCGGCCGTCGAGGCTGTCGAGCACGGCAGCGACGAAGATGCCGATGGCCGCCAACTCGAAGCGGCCCTTCATGGCCATCACGATGGCATAGAAGCCGGCGAACAGCGCTGCCAGCGTGATCGCGTTCGGCAGCACGTAGATACCCTTGCGGCGCGGCCGCGGCAATCCGGTCGACTCGGCGTTGTCTCCCTGCAGCGGACGGGTATCTTCAATCATCGGTTGAGGATACCGCAGGGCCCAGATGGAAGGGGCCGCCCCGAGGGCGGCCCTGGCATGCGCAATTCGGCCTCAATTGCGCGAACGATCGACCAGCTTGTTGGCCTTGATCCACGGCGGTGAGCGCCGTGGGCGCCTTCTGCGCCTGCGCGCAGAAGGCCGGCGCGAACGGCCCTGCGCATGCAGGCGCGGGGCTGCCGTTCAAGGCCGGCTCAATTGCGGCTCTTGTCGACCAGCTTGTTGGCCTTGATCCACGGCATCATCGCGCGCAGCTTCTCGCCCACGACCTCGATCGAATGCTCGGACGTGAGGCGGCGACGCGACATCAGCGTCGGGGCGCCGGCGCGGTTCTCCAGGATGAAGCTCTTCGCATATTCGCCGGTCTGGATGTCCTTGAGGGCTTGCTTCATGGCCTTCTTGGTCTCGTCGGTGATGATCTTCGGCCCCGTCACGTACTCGCCGTACTCGGCGTTGTTGGAGATCGAGTAGTTCATGTTGGCGATGCCGCCCTCGTAGATGAGGTCGACGATCAGCTTGAGCTCGTGCAGGCACTCGAAGTACGCCATCTCGGGCGCGTAACCCGCTTCCACCAGCGTCTCGTAGCCGGCCTTGATGAGCTCGACCGTGCCGCCGCACAGCACCGCCTGCTCGCCGAAGAGGTCGGTTTCGGTCTCCTCGCGGAAGTTGGTCTCGATGATGCCGGCCTTGCCGCCACCGTTGGCCGCGGCGTAGCTCAGAGCGACGTCGCGCGCCTTGCCGCTCTTGTCGGCATGCACGGCAATCAGGTGCGGCACGCCGCCGCCCTGGGTGTAGGTGTTGCGCACCGTATGGCCGGGGGCCTTGGGCGCCACCATCCAGACGTCGAGGTCGTCGCGCGGCACCACCTGCCCGTAGTGCACGTTGAAGCCGTGCGCGAAGGCCAGCGACGCGCCCTGGCGGATATGCGGCTCGACGTCGTTCTTGTAGACGGCGCCGATCTGCTCGTCGGGCAGCAGGATCATCACCACGTCGGCGCTCTTCACGGCGTCGGCCACCTCGGCCACCTTGAGCCCGGCCTTCTCGACCTTGGCCCACGAGGCGCCGCCGCGGCGCAAGCCGACGGTGACCTTGACGCCGCTGTCATTGAGGTTGAGCGCATGCGCATGGCCCTGCGAGCCGTAGCCGATGATGGCGACGTTCTTGCCCTTGATCAGGCTCAGGTCGGCGTCCTTGTCGTAGTAGACCTTCATGGTTCTCTCCAGAAACGGGTTGGGGTTGAAGAAATCAAGCGGCCGCCGCGCATCCGGCTCCGCCGGTGCGCCAGCGGGTCCCCCTCGAGGGGGAGCGCCAAAGGCGCTATGAGGGTGCTTGTCACACCCTCAGGATGCGCTCGCCACGGCCGATGCCGCTGGCGCCGGTGCGCACGGTTTCCAGTATCGCCGCGCGGTCGATCGCGACGAGGAAGGCGTCGAGCTTGCTCGAATCGCCGGTGAGCTCGATGGTGTAGCTCTTTTCGGTGACATCGATGATGCGGCCGCGGAAGATGTCGGTCATGCGCGTCATCTCGTCGCGCTCCTTGCCCACCGCGCGCACCTTGATGAGCATCAGTTCGCGCTCCGTGAAAGGGCCCTCGGTGAGGTCGACCACCTTCACCACCTCGATGAGCCGATTCAGGTGCTTGGTGATCTGCTCGATGACCTCGTCGCTGCCGGTGGTGACGATCGTCATGCGTGACAACGAAGGGTCTTCCGTCGGCGCGACGGTGAGGCTTTCGATGTTGTAGCCGCGGGCCGAGAACAGGGCCACCACGCGCGACAGGGCGCCGGGCTCGTTCTCGAGCAGCACGGCAATGATGTGTTTCATGTTGCTTCGCCTCTGGCGCGCTCTTCAGGACCGGGGCGGTAACCCCGGGCCCTTGGCCACGCCGTTGTTGTGTCTGTCCATCGTCCGCGGCTGTGCTCCCGCTCCCGCGCTGCCTCGACCCCGGCGCGGTAACGCCAAGGCCCGGCCGCGCGTTCACGGCCTCACAGGTCCTCGGAGCCCAGCAGCATCTCCGTGATGCCCTTGCCCGCCTGCACCATGGGCCAGACGTTTTCGGTGGGGTCGGTACGCACGTCCAGGAACACCGTGCGGTCCTTCAAGCGGATGGCTTCCTTCAGCGCCGGCTCGACGTCGGAGGGCTTTTCCACCAGGATGCCCACGTGCCCGTAGGCCTCGGCCAGCTTGACGAAGTCGGGCAGCGCATCCATGTAGCTGTGCGAATAGCGGCCGCCATAGTCGAGTTGCTGCCACTGCCGCACCATGCCCAGGTAGCGGTTGTTGAGCGACACGATCTTCACCGGCGTCTTGTACTGCAGGCAGGTCGACAGCTCCTGGATGCACATCTGGATCGAGCCTTCGCCGGTGATGCAGAAGACCTCCGACTCGGGCCTGGCGAGCTTGATGCCCATGGCGTAGGGCAGGCCCACGCCCATGGTGCCCAGGCCGCCGGAGTTGATCCAGCGCCGCGGCTCCTCGAAGCGGTAGAACTGCGCTGCCCACATCTGGTGCTGGCCGACGTCGCTGGTGATGTAGACGTCGCGGTCGCGCGTCAGCTGCCAGAGCTTTTCCACCACCATCTGCGGCTTGATGACTTCGCTGCTGCCCTTGTAGGCCAGGCAGTCACGCTTGCGCCATGCATTGACCTGGCTCCACCAGGCCGTCAGGGCGGCGGCCTCGGGGCGCGCCTGGGCGTCGCGGATCTGCGCGATGAGCTCCAGCAGTACCTCCTTGACGTCGCCGACGATCGGGATATCGACCCTGACGCGCTTGGAGATCGACGAGGGGTCGATGTCGACGTGGATGATCTTGCGCTCGACCGACGCGAAGTGCTTGGGGTTGCCGATCACGCGGTCGTCGAAGCGCGCGCCGATGGCGAGCAGGACGTCGCAGTGCTGCATCGTCATGTTCGCCTCATAGGTGCCGTGCATGCCCAGCATGCCAAGGAAGCGTGGGTCGCTGGCGGGTATGGCACCCAGGCCCATCAGCGTGTTCGTGCACGGGTAGCCGAGCAGGTCGACGAGTTGCCGCAGTTCGCTGGACGCGTTGCCCAGGATGACGCCGCCGCCGGTGTAGATGTAGGGGCGCTGCGCCTGCAGCAGCAGCTGCACGGCCTTGCGAATCTGCCCGCCGTGACCCTTCTTCACCGGGTTGTAGGAGCGCATGGCCACCGTTTCCGGGTAGTGGAAAGGGGCCGTCCTCAGCGACACGTCCTTGGGGATGTCCACCACCACCGGGCCCGGGCGTCCGGTGCGCGCGATGTGGAAGGCCTTCTTCAGCGTCAGCGCCAGCTCGCGCACGTCCTTGACCAGGAAGTTGTGCTTGACGATGGGCCGCGTGATGCCCACTGTGTCGCACTCCTGGAAGGCGTCCAGGCCGATCGCCGGTGTCGGCACCTGCCCGGTGACGATCACCATCGGGATCGAGTCCATGTACGCCGTGGCGATACCGGTGACGGCATTCGTGACCCCCGGTCCGGAGGTGACGAGTGCGACACCCACCTCGCCGGTGGCGCGCGCGTAGCCGTCGGCGGCATGCACGGCGGCCTGCTCGTGGCGCACGAGCACGTGCTGGATGGTGTCCTGCTTGTACAGGGCGTCGTAGATGTAGAGCACGGCGCCGCCCGGATAGCCCCAGAGGTACTTGACCCCTTCGGCCTGCAGGCAGCGCACGAGGATCTCGGAGCCGTTGGGCTCTTGAGCGGACGAAGAGGGAGAAGACGGCTGTGCTTGGGCAGCACGCTTGACTTCCGCGGCAGACATTTCCATTTCGAACCTTTGCGAATTTCTCTGGCGAGAATCCATCGGTGCACCTCTTCGCGTCCTCGTGAGACGGATGTGGTGCCTGCGCGGTCAAAAATCCGCCGTCTAGGTCGGACGGCCGGGCTTCGGACCCAAGAGAGCGTTGTGCGTAGCAGCATTATGCCAGGGGCGCCGCGCCTCAGCTGCGCCGGAACGCACACCTCGGGTGCGATGAGATAATCCGCCGCGCTCGCAGTGGGCGCAAGCGCCCCCCACCGCGTTGGCCTCAGACAAAGAACTGTCCGACTTTCTCAAGAGCGTCGAAAAGCGTGCTTTCAAGCGCACGGTCTATGCGGTCCGCAGCGACGATTCGGCACTCGACATCGTGCAGGACGCGATGATCAGGCTGGCCGAAAAGTACGCTGACCGCCCGGCCGCCGAGTTGCCGCTCATCTTCCAGCGCATCCTGTCCAACGCCACGATGGACTGGTTTCGCCGTGAAAAGGTGCGCAACGCGCTGATGACCAATCTCTCGGACTTCGATGCGTCGGAGCCCGAGGGTGATTTCGATCTGCTGGAGATGCTGCAGACCGTGGAGGGCTCGTTGGGCACCGAAAGTGCAGCCGATGCCGTCTCGCGTGCACAAATCCTGCAACTCATCGACTCGCAGGTGGCCGAACTGCCGGCGCGTCAACGTGAGGCCTTCCTGCTGCGTTATTGGGAGGAATTTGACGTGGCCGAAACCGCGGTAGTGATGGGTTGCTCCGAGGGCAGTGTCAAGACCCACTGTTCGCGGGCGGTTCATGCGCTGGCGAAGTCGCTTCGCGCCAAGGGAATCAGACCATGACAGGGATCAACCGTACCTCCGACAACCATGCCCTCGAGGCGCGCCTGGGTTTGCGGCTCGCCGGGGGCTTGACCGCGCACGCGGAGGGCCTGCCGCATGAGGTGAGTGAACGACTGCGCTTCGCGCGCGAGCGGGCGCTGGCGCGCGCCCGCGAGACCCTTGCGGCACCGGGGGCGCAGGTGGCGGTGGGCGTTTCTGCGGCGGGTGGCTTGGTGCTGGGCTCTCTTGCGCCATGGCTGCAGCGGGCTGCATCGGTACTGCCCCTGCTCGTGTTGCTGGGTGGGCTGCTGGTGATCGAACAGTGGTCAATGCGCGAGCGCGTGCGGGCGGCGGCCGAAATCGACACGCTCCTGCTGGCCGACGCCTTGCCGCCCAACGCCTACAGCGACCCCGGCTTCGCCGAGTTCCTGCGCTCCGAGCCGCAGCCATGGTGAAAGTGCGCCTTTCGCAAGCCGTGCCGGCTCTCCTGCTCGCGCTGCTGATCGGCGCCGCGGGCCTGGCGTGGGCCGACCCGCCGGCATGGGAGTCGCTGACCCCGGCCCAGAAGCGGGCGCTTGCGCCACTGGCACGCGACTGGACGTCGATCGATCCGGCGCGCAAGGAAAAGTGGTTGGAGGTGGCGGCGCGCTTCCCTTCGATGCCGGCCGACGAGCGCCTTCGCCTGCAGGGCCGCATGGCCGCCTGGGCGCGCCTGACACCGGCCGACCGTACCCGCGCGCGCTTGCAGTTCCAGGAGACGCGCCAACTGCCGGCCGAAGAAAAGAAGGCCCGCTGGCAGGCCTATCAGGCCTTGTCGGAAGACCAGCGCCAGACCTTGGCGCAACGCGCGCGGCCGCCCGCCAAGTCTGCCTCGGGCGCCGACAACGGCGGCCGCTCCAACGCGGCGCTCGACAACGGCACGGCGAAGAGCAACCTCGTCGTGCCGCTGCCTGCGCCGCGCGCACGCTCGGTCTCACCATCGCTGGTGAATGCGCGGCCCGGGGCCACCACGACCATCGTCGGCACGCCCGCCAAGCCGCCACTGCACCACCAGCCGGGTCTGCCCAAGATCGCTGCCACGCAGGGCTTCGTCGACCAGACGACGCTGTTGCCACAGCGGGGTCCGCAGGGTGCGGCGGTGAGCGCACGTGCTGCCAGCGGCCCGACCGGCAAACCATGACCGGGGCGCCTGCAACGCCGGGCGCGCTGCTCACGCCCGGATTGATGCGGCGTCTGGCGTGCTTCGTGTACGAGGGCGTGCTGCTGTTCGGCGTCGTCATGGCCGCCGGGCTGGTCTACGGCGTGGCCACCGAGCAGCGGCACGCTCTGATGGGCGCGTTCGGGCTGCGCGTCTTCCTGTTCTTCGTGCTCGGCAGCTACTTCGTGTGGTTCTGGTCGCGCAGCGGCCAGACCCTGGCCATGCAAACCTGGCACATCCGGCTCGTCACCCGCGACGGCCACGCCGTGACCCGCCTGCGCGCGCTGTGCCGCTACCTGCTGGCGTGGCTGTGGTTCGTGCCGGCGCTGGTCACGCTGAGCATCGCCGGGCTCACGGGGGCGGCGCCGGCTTTCGTGGCGATCACCGTTGGCGTGCTGGCCTATGCGTCGCTGGCC
>JACZKT010000487.1 GCA_014859905.1 Rubrivivax sp. | reverse complement strand
GGGCCCCTGCAGCGACCTGAACCGCGAGTTGACCTACGACTGGCGCTTCACCCTGGCCGAAAGCGACATCCCGAAGGTCAACGCCGCCATCTCGCTGGCCGGCCTGCGCGTGGGCTATCCGCTGCTCGACGATCGGCTGCTGGCGTTTTCGCTGCGCCTGCCGACGCGATACAAGCTCAAGGGCCTGAAGCTGCGCTGGTTCTTCAAGGAAGCGCTGCGCGGCTTCCTGCCCGACGCCATCATCGCGAAGAAGAAGCACGGCTTCGGGCTGCCCTTCGGCGTGTGGGCCAACAGCAACCCTGCGCTGAAGAGCCTGGCCAGGGACTCGCTGGGCAGCCTGGCTGCGCGTGGCGTGGTGCGCGAGGATTTCGTGAATTCGCTGCTGACTCGGCGCCTGGCCGAGTACCCGGGGTACTACGGCGAGATGGTCTGGATCCTGCTGATCCTCGAACAGTGGCTGCGCGCCAAGGCGCCAGCCTTCCGCGTCCAGTGAACGGGACGATGCAAGCTTTGCCTACGCGCCGCGACGGCCCGATCGAGAGATGGCGGGCCTTGGTCGATGCCAACCACGGCACCTTCAGGGGCCAGGTGCGTGCAGCGCTTGCGCATCTGGAATTCGTGGCGGGCCGGCTTCAGCCGCACCTGCAGTTGCCGGCCACCACGACGCGGCTGGTCTTCGTGTGCCTGGGCAACATCAACCGCAGCGCATTTGCCGAGAGCGTGGCGCGGGAACTGGGCGCGAACACTTGCTCGATCGGGCTTTCGACCACGACCGGAGCGCCCGCATTCCACAAGACCATTCGGTTCGCCCCCGAGTTCGGGCTCGACCTGGCGCAGCACAAGGCCACGGACATCGGCGACTACGAGTTCGAGCCCGGCGATCTGCTGCTGGTGATGGAGGTGCGGCACGCTCGCCGGCTCGTGGCGCGGGGCATACCGGCCGAGTCCGTGGTCCTGCTGGGACACTGGGCTTCGCCGCGCCGCATCCACTTGCACGACCCGCATGTCTTGTCGGATGCGTACTTCCGTACCTGCTTCACGCTCATCCGCTCTGCCGTACATGGCCTGGTGGGCCAGTTGCGCGAGGCCGGCAGCCCGTGCGTGCCACGATGAACGTCCACCTCACGTTCGACATCGAGGTCTGGTGCAATGGCTGGAACGACCTGGACCGGGCCTTCCCGCCCAGCTTCGAGCGCTATGTCTATGGGCGCTCGAAGCACGGTGAATACGCCTTGCCGCAGACGCTGGCCATCCTGAACCGGCATGGTCTGCCGGGGGTGTTCTTCGTGGAGCCGCTGTTCGCGGCGCGCTTCGGGCTGGGGCCCCTGCGCACGATCGTCCAGCTGATCCGGGGAGCCGGCCAGCAGGTGCAGTTGCACCTGCACCCGGAGTGGACGGACGAGGCGGTGGAGCCCCTCATCGAGAACTGCCGCGTCAAGCGGCAGCACCTGAGCTACTACACGCTGGACGAGCAAACGGCGTTGATCGGCCATGGCCGGCGCATGCTCGAGGCCGCTGGCAGCGGGCCGGTCACGGCATTCAGGGCAGGCAGCTTTGCCGCCAACCGCGACACCTACGGCGCGCTGCACCGCAACGGCATCCTGCTCGACTCCAGCTTGAACCGGTGCTTCGGCATCAGCGGGGCAGACCTGCGGGGCGAGCACACGCTGGACCAGCGCTTCGAGGTGGCCGGCGTCACAACGGTACCGGTGACCGTGTTCCGCGACGGCCTGGGTCGCGACCGGCCGGCGCATGTCGGGGCCTGCAGCGCGGCGGAGATGCGCCAGGCCCTGTCCAGCGCCCGCAAGGCGGGACGACGCGACTTCGTCATCGTGTCCCACAATTTCGAGATGCTTCGCTCTGGAACCTCCTTGCCCGACTGGATCGTCGTCAGGCGCTTCGAGCAGTTGTGCGCCTTTCTGGCAGCGCACCGCGACCAGTTCGAGGTGGGTGGCTTTGCGCTGACCGATGACGGCCGCAGGCCAACGCCGGGGGCAGCTGCCAGCCCGAGGGCCGGCATGCTGGCCACCGCACGGCGCCACGTGGAGCAACTGCGCCGACGCATCCCGGCTTGAAGCCGACGCATGCACCAGACGCATCAACCCTCCGGCCGGCCTCCGTGCATCGTTCTGGGCCTGGAAACCCAGATCGGCCTGGGTGTGGTCCGGGAACTGGGGCGCGCCGGCATCCCGGTGGTGGGCGTTGCGCACGACGCCAGGGCGCTGGGCCTGGCCTCGCGATACCTGTGGCGCAAGCTGGTTGTTCCCGAGCCGCGCAGTGAAGCGCTGCTGGCCACGATCCGCGGACTGGGTGACGAACTCGGGCCCTGCTGCCTGCTCGCGATTTCCGAGACCAACCTTGCCTGGCTGTCGGCGAACCGTGATGCGCTCGGCGCCATTCGGCCCGCCATACCGTCGGCGGCAAGCCTGGCATTGGTGCTGGACAAGCAGCAGACCCTGGCGGCCGCGCGCAAGGTCGGCATCGACGTACCGGTGACCGAAGAGCCCGCGTCCATGCCGGCAGCGCTGGCGCTGGCCGACACCTTTCGCTTCCCGGCGGTGCTGAAGTGGAAGGATCCTGGCCAGATCGCCGGCAAGCTGCGCGCCTGCGGCCTGTCGCTCGTGAAGGCCGAATACGTCAACACACCCGCCGAGTGGATTGCGGTGGCCAGACGGTACGAACCACTGGCCGCGTGGCCCATGGTGCAGACCTATGCACGCGGGCGGGGTCTGGGCCAGTTCTTCTTCATGCATCGAGCACAGGCGGTCAGGCGCTTCCAGCACC
>JACZKT010000486.1 GCA_014859905.1 Rubrivivax sp. | reverse complement strand
GCTGCGCTCGGCGCTGCGCGAACGCGAGCGCACCGCTGCCGAGCAGGTCGCCGGCGAGCTTGCGGCTCGGGCCGCCGCCGAGCGGCACAAGCGCGCCTTCGCCGATGCCGTGGGCCCGGTCGCTCCGCTGCGGCCGCATGGGCGCGCCCGACCCACGCTGGCGCGCCCGACACCCGAGCCGCGGCAACGCCTGCTCGACGAACAGGCGGCGCTGCAGGAAGCAATCTCCGACGAGATCGACGCCGAGTCGCTGCTGCTCACCGACGACGGCCTGAGTTTCCGCCGCGCCGGCGTCGGCCTGGACGTGGTGACGCGGCTGCGTCGTGGCCATTGGGCTATCCAGGGCCAGATCGACCTGCACGGCCTGCGCCGCGAAGAGGCGCGCGAGCAGCTCGCCGCCTTCATGCACGAGGCGGCGCGCCGCGGCTGGCGCTGCCTGCGCGTGGTGCACGGCAAGGGTTTGGGTTCACCCGGCCGCGTGCCGGTGCTCAAGGCGCGCGTGCGGCGTTGGCTCGGCCAGCACGTTGCCGTCATCGCCTTCACACAGGCGCGTGCCGCCGACGGCGGCGCAGGCGCGTTGATCGTGCTGCTGCAAGGCTGAGCGCAACACCGTTGCGGCACGCTTTCAGCGGTTGCGCATCCAGTCGGCGGTGCCGAAGAAGGACTCCGCCAGGCGCTGCGCCAGCGTCGTCTCCAGCTTCTGTTCCTGCATGGCCTGGATCATGCAAGCCATCCACTGGTCCCGTTCCGCGATGCCGATGGCGTAGGGCAGGTGGCGCGCGCGCAGTCGGGGGTGGCCGTAGCGTTGCACGTAGAGATCGGGGCCGCCGAGCCAGCCGCAGAGGAACGCATGCAGCTTGTCGCGTGATCCCTCCAGCGTGCCCGGGTGCAGCGCCCGGATGCCGGCGTAGCCCGGCTCCAGGTCCATCAGGTCGTAGAAGCGGTCGACCAGAGCGCGCACGCCGGACTCGCCGCCCAGGCGCATGAAGGGCGCGCCGGCCTCGGCCGCAGTCACGGGGTCCTCAAGCCGCCGTCATGCGGCCGGCGATCGCGGCCAGCGCGATCGACACCGGCGCACCGGGCAGGGTCTCGAACACCAGCTCGCGGCGCTGCACGGCTTCGCGCATCGCCGGGTCGGCCGGCAATTCGCCCAGCAGATCGAGCTGCACCGGGCTGTCCAGACCCGGGTTGACGTAGCGGTCCACCACCTGCTGCAGTTGCTGGCGCACCGTGCGGCCATCGCCCGGCCGGCGCGCCTGGTTGACGATCAATCTCATGCGCCGCCGGCCCTGCCCGGTGGCCAGCACCTTGATGGTGGCGTAGGCGTCGGTCAGCGAGGTCGGCTCGGGCGTCACCACCACCAGCACCTCACCGGCCAGCGACACGGTGTACAGCACGACGTCGGAAATGCCGGCCCCGGTGTCGAGCAGCACGTGGTCGAACATCGGCTCGACCACCTGCATGACCTGCTGCAACTGCTCGCGCACTTCGGGCGTCATGCGCGAGTACTCGACCATGCCCGAGCCGGCCAGCAGCACCGAGAACCCGCCGGGTGCCGGCAGGATGGCGTCGCGCAGCGAGCTCTTGCCGGTGAAGACGTCGTGCAGGGTGACCTTGGGATACAGGTTCAGCACCACGTCGAGATTGGCCAGGCCAAGGTCGGCGTCGAGCACCAGCACGCGGCGGCCGGTGCGCGCCAGCGCGGCGGCCAGGTTGGCCGAGACGACGGTCTTGCCCACACCGCCCTTGCCGCTGGTCATGGCAATGATCTTCGTTGAGGCGTGCGGCGGCGTCGGGGTCATTCGTGATCCTGGAACTGAAAGGTCTCGAAGAGCAGACGCTTCTCTTCGTTGCTGACCACCGAGACCGCGGTCGGTTCGAGCCGCACGAGGTTGCGGCCCTGGGCCTTGGCCCGGTAGAGTTGCTGGTCGACACGCTCCTGCCACAGCGCCGGCGTCGAACGCACCCACTGCGGCGCGAAGGCGCCGCCGATGCTGACGCTGACCGTGATCTGCTGGTTGGGGCCGATGCCCACCGGCATGCGTTCGATGCGCCGCCGCACGCGTTCGGCCACGGCTTCACCGAAGGCGGTGCCGCAGTTCGGCAGGATGATGGCGAATTCCTCGCCGCCCACGCGCGCCACCAGGTCCATCGGTCGCACGCTGTCCAGCAGCGCGGTGGCCACGGCCTTCAGCACCTGGTCGCCGGCGGCGTGGCCCCAGGTGTCGTTGACGCTCTTGAAGTGGTCGATGTCCAGCGTCAGCAGCAGCGCCGGCTCGCCGCTGCGCGCCACGCGGTCGACCTCGCGCGCCAGCGCCAGTTCGAAGGCGCGCCGGTTGGCCAGGCCGGTGAGCGCGTCGCGGCTGGACAGATCCACCAGCGCGTCGATCAATTCCTGCATCCAGGCGGCGCTGCCGGGGTCACCGGGCGGTGGCTGGCAACCCGCCTGCGCCAGCAACTGCAGCGCCTGCTCGAGTTGGAGCGTGCTGCCGTTCGGCTGTGGCGGGTGCGAGGGTCTTTCCATGGGGCGCCCGGGGCGGGGCAGGCGCATGCCAAGAGTGCGGGTGCAACGAGTCTAGCAGCGGCGTCACGGCGGTCGAACGCGGGAATACGGCCGCTGATGGGTGCCATTTCAATCAACGCCGAGCGTGTGGCCCCGTCCGGGTTCTGGCCGGACAGCGCCTCGGATGGATCACCACAGGCCGCGTTCGTGGTCCCAGAGCGTGCGGCCCGACGCCGGCGGCGCCCGCTCGGCCAGACCGATGTCGCGCCGCGTACGGTCGCTCAGTTGCTCGAGCGCATGCCATTCGGCTCGCCTCACAGATTGCGCGCGCCAGGCGGCCCAGGTGCGGCGCAGCACAGCGAGCCAGCGTTGCGACGGCGCCTGGCACATCGTCAAGGCGGCGGGTGGGCAGCAGGCAGTGGTCATGATCGGACTCCAGGTTTCGGTGCTGGAAAGCATATAAGCAGGCGTGACTGGAGAAAATCGACAATTTCTGGTGTGTTTGTTCAGCTATGCTTACCAGCATGGCGCGACTGCCCTTGAACACCCTGCCCGCCTTTCGCGTCGCGGCGCGTTTGCAGAACCTGCGCGCTGCGGCCGAAGAATTGCATCTCACGCACAGCGCGGTCAGCCAGCAGATCAAGCTGCTGGAAGAGCAGATCGGCCTGCCGTTGTTCGAACGGCGTGGCCGCAGCATCGTGCTCAATGCCGCCGGTGCCGCGCTGCAGCGCGGCACCGGC
>JACZKT010000485.1 GCA_014859905.1 Rubrivivax sp. | reverse complement strand
CCGATGTGCAGCGCCAGCTCGACGACGACGAGTCTTGACCCCTTCAGCGTGCCGGCGCGCCGGCGGCAGGCGCGGCGGCCGCCCCGGCTCAAGTGCCTTCGCCGTCCTTGCGCGGCCGCTCGAACAACCGCCCCAGGAACTCCAGCGGCAGCGGCAGTACCACCGTCGAGGCGCGGTCACCCGCGACCTGCGTCATGGTCTGCAGGTAGCGCAACTGCATGGCCTCGGGCTGCTGCGCCAGCATCCTTGCCGCTTCGAGCAGCGCCGCCGAAGCCTGCTTCTCGCCCTCGGCGTGGATCACCTTGGCGCGCCGCTCGCGCTCGGCCTCGGCCTGGCGCGCGATGGCCCGCACCATCGTTTCGTTGAGGTCGATGTGCTTGATCTCGACGTTGGTGACCTTGATGCCCCAGGCGTCGGTCTGGGCGTCCAGGATCTGCTGCACGTCCAGGTTCAGCCGCTCGCGTTCGGCCAGCATCTCGTCGAGCTCGTGCTTGCCGAGCACCACGCGCAAGGTGGTCTGCGCCAGCTGGCTGGTGGCCATCAGGTAGTCCTCGACCTGGATGATCGCCCTCTGCGGATCGACGACGCGGAAGAAGACCACGGCGTTGACCTTGACCGAGACGTTGTCGCGCGAGATCACGTCCTGCGGCTCGACGTCCATCGTCACCACGCGCAGGTCGACGCGCACCATCTGCTGGATGCCGGGGATGACGATCACCAGCCCCGGCCCCTTGACCTTCCAGAAGCGGCCGAGCTGGAACACGACGCCGCGCTGGTATTCGCGCAGGATGCGCAGCGAGCCGGCCAGCAGCAGCAGCAACAGCGGCACCAGCACGCTGCCGAGCCCGAGGTTGAAGTCGAAGATCATGACGAGGGTCCTTCCGGTGTGGTTGTTTCAGGGCGCACATCGAGCGTCAGCCCTTGCATGCCGACGACACGCACGCGTTGCCCCGGCGCCAGCGCCTCGGGGCTGCTCACGTTCCAGCGTTCCCCATGTACCTGGGCCCAGGCGCCCGTGCTGTCCGCCGTCAGCACGACGCCCTGGGCGCCGACCATTTCCTCGCGCCCGCTGACCACCGGGCGCCGGCGCGCGCGCAGCGCCATGCCGCCGCCCAGCAGCACGACGGCGGCAGACGTCGCCGCCAGGCCGAAGATCAGCGCCAGCGGCACGCCGAAACCCGGGATGTCGCGGTCGAACAGCAGCAGCCCGCCGGCGACGAAGGCCACGACGCCGCCGACGCCGAGCACACCGAAGCTCGGCGACAGCACCTCGGCCGCGAGCAGGGCCATGCCGAGCAGGATGAGCCCGAGCCCGGCGTAGTTCACCGGCAGCAGTTGCAGCGCGAACAGGGCCAGCAACAGGCAGATCGCGCCCACCGTGCCCGGCACGCCGAAGCCCGGCGACGAAAATTCGAACATCAGGCCGTAGATGCCGATCATCATCAGGATCAACGCGAAGCTCGGGTTGGCAATCACCGACAGCAGGCGCTGCCGCCAGTCTGGGGGAACGACCGTGTAGGGCAGACCGCGCGTGGCCAGCTTCACGTCAGCGCCGTGCATGCGCACGGTGCGCCCGTCGACCTGCGCCAGCAGGTCGGCCACATCTTCGGCGACGACGTCGATCACCTTTTCGCGCAGGGCTTCGCTGGCGGTCAGGCTGACGGCCTCGCGCACCGCCCGCTCGGCCCATTCGGCATTGCGGCCCCGCTGCTGCGCCAGGCCGCGGATGAAGGCCGCGGCATCGTGCACCTGCTTGGCCGTCATGGCGTCGATCGGGGCCATCGCTGGCGACGCGGGTTTCGGGTCGGCCTGGCCGGCGTCACCCTTCGGCGCGTCGGCCTTGCCGTCGCCGGGCTTGCTGCCCTTGTCGTCGGCAGCGGGCTTGCGCTCGGCACCTGGCAGCCCGATCGCCACCGGCGTGGCCGCCCCCAGCGTGGTGGCGGGTGCCATCGCAGCGATGTGCGCCGCGTACAGGATGTAGGTGCCGGCGCTGGCCGCGCGTGCGCCCTCGGGGCTCACATAGACCGCCACCGGCACGGGCGACGCGAGGATGGCGCGGATGATCTCGCGCATCGACGTGTCGAGCCCGCCCGGCGTGTCGAGCTTGATCACCAGCAGCGGCGCCTGCACCTCGGCGGCCTTGGCCATGCCACGGATCATGTAGTCCGCGCTCGCCGGACCGATCGCGTCGCGCACCTCGAGCACCATCACCGGCACCGCGCCGGCGGCAAACGCAGCCAGGCCGAGCAGCAATGCGGCACCGAAGGAGCGCACCCGGGACAGCGCCCTTCCTGGGTTGATGAACGACGAGGTAGACATATCCGCCAGCGCATGTTGGCGGCGCCGCGACGCGCCAGGTTGACGGTGCTCAAGGCGGGGCCCGATCCGCTGTGGCTGCGGCGCCGTCCGGGCGCCGGCGGGCCCCCGTGAGCGTCGGTCAGAGATCGACCCGCGTCCCGGGCGCCGGGGCCTCGACGTTCCAGCCGAACCGTTGCGCGACCAGGTCGGCGAAGCCGCAGGCCGTCTGCGCTTCACCATGAACCACGAAGGTGCGCGACGGTGCCTCGGCGAAGCCCTCCAGCCAGGCCAGCAAGGCGGCCTGGTCGGCATGCGCCGAGAGCCCGCCGATGGTATGGATGCCGGCCCGCACCGCGATCTCCTCGCCGAAGATGCGCACGCGCTTGTCGCCGTCGACCAGGCGCCGGCCCAGGGTGCCGGCGGCCTGGAAGCCGATGATCACAACAGCGCACTCCGGCCGCCCGAGATGGTGGCGCAGGTGATGTTTGATGCGGCCGGCGTCGCACATGCCGCTGGCCGAGACGATGATGGCGCCCGCCTTGATGCGGTTCAAGGCCATCGACTCCTCGACGCTGCGCGTGAAGCGCAGGTCCAGCCACTCCGGATGCGAGTGCCGCAGCGACAGCAGCGCGCGCGTCTCGTCGTCGAGGAACTCCTTGTGCCGCCAGGTGATCTCGGTCACCTTGTTGGCCATCGGGGAGTCGACGAAGACCTGCAGGCGCGGCAGCCGGCCCTGCCGGCACAGGTCCACCAGCAGGTGCAGCAGTTCCTGCGTGCGGCCCAGCGCGAAGGCCGGGATGATGATGTTGCCCTGGCGGCGGCGCAGGGTGTCCTCGATCACGAACACCAGTTCGTCGATGGTCGCCTGCAGCGACCGGTGCAGCCGGTTGCCGTAGGTCGACTCGACCAACAGCACGTCGGCGGCCGCGATGGCCGTCGGGTCGCGCACGATCGGCCGCCCGGGTTGCCCGAGGTCGCCGGAGAACACCAGCTTGCGCGTCTGGCCCTTCTCGCTCACCCAGACCTCGACGATCGCCGAGCCGAGGATGTGGCCCGCATCCTGGAAGCGGCAGCGCACCGACGCGTGCGCCTGCAGGTCCGCGCCGTAGGCCACTCCTTGCAGCTGTTCGAGGCTGGCCTCGGCCTGGGCCACCGTGTACAGCAGCGGCGCGATGGCCCCGCGGCGTCCGCGCTGCCGGGTCTGCTTGCGCTGCGCCCGCGCCCAATCACCCTCCTGGATGAAGGCGCTGTCCAGCAGCATCACCGACAGCAGGTCTGCAGTGGCGGTGGTCGTGTAGACCGGGCCGCCGAAGCCCATCGCACACAGGCGCGGCAACAGGCCGCTGTGGTCGATGTGGGCATGGGTCAGCAGCACGAAGTCGATGTCGCGTGGCGCGAAGGGCCAGGCCGCCAGGTTGCGCTCGCGCGCCTCGCGTCCGCCCTGGAACATGCCGCAGTCGACGAGGAAACGCACCCCTTCGGCTTCGACCAGGAAGCACGAGCCGGTGACTTCCTGCGCAGCGCCGATGAAGGTGAGTTTCATCCGCTGGACGACCTGCCGGCGCGCGGCGTTCGGGGCCCGTGGCGCGCGTCGGCGTCGCTCAGTGACCGGTCTGCCCGGGACCGGCGCCTGAGGGCAGAGCGGCGAAGGCTCGCTCGACCTGGGCTTCGGCCTCGAGCCAGTCCTCCAGCGCGTGGCCATAGACATAGCCGCGCGCCTCAAACAGCGTGTAGGCGGCTTGGCGTATCGCTTGTTCCCGCTGCTCGCCGGCCATGGGCTGAACTACTCCGGCGGCGGCAGTCTCGGTGTGGCCCGGGTTCGCGGCAGCCTTGGATGTCGATTTTCCGCCACGGGCGGATGCGGGTTTTTGCGCTTGCATCGGATTCTCCGGTGAAAGGAACAGCACGTACGGTGCCTGCGTCGAGAAACGGGCCCATGCCCAAAATCAATATAACGGCCGCCACGACGGCCGGATTGCGCCGACTCAATGTTCCTTGCCGGACCGTCGCAGTTGGGCGAACAGGGCCGCCGAGGTCGGCGACAGCACGGGTCTGACCGGTAGGCCGGCCTGGCGCAGCATGGCGGCAGTCCAGACGTTGCAGGTCGCGAACAGATGGAAGGTCTCGCGCGACGCGTAGAAGCGGCTCGTGCCATACAGCCCCGGCCCGAGCGGGATGGTGCGGCCGGCAGCGTCCCGCTCGTGGCTGGCAGCGATGGCGGCAACCAGCCGCGCCATGCCCTGCGGCGTAACCTGCAGCGCGACGATCTCGGCAGCCGGGAAGTGGCGTTCGACGGCGCCGCTGAAGGCCACCATGTGAAACACGCCCGGGCTCGGCCACAGCAGCGCGCGCAGCCCGAGCCAGACGGACGGCTCCCTGGCCGGGTAATACTCGCGGTGGCCCCAGCCTACTTCCAGGTATTCGGCAGCGTCGAAATCGCGTCGCGCGGGCCAGGCGTCCGCAGGCACGTCGGCGGCACTCACGACGATGCCGGAATGCCAGCCGTGGTTCACGACGTGGATGCGGTGTACCGTGGCCTGCGGCGCCGGCGCAGCGCCCGGGTTCGATGGCGCCGCGCAGCCCGTGCCCAGCAGCATGGCCGCGAGCAGGAGCACGATGCCGAGCTGCACGGCCAGGCGATACAGGGTGCTGCGCTGCCCGTCCAGGCCTTCGCATGCCGCGTGGCCGCACTCGACCCGACGCCGCCGCGTCACGCAACGACGCCCTGCTCCTGCCACCACGAAATGCTCGGCCAGGCGCCCGGCTAGGCGCCGAGCAGGCCCTTCTTGAGCCCGCTGTCGACCGGCTTGTCGCCGAGCCAGATGCGCAGCACGGCGGTGAAGAAGTCCTCGCCGGGGATCACGCTGCCGCGGGCCTGGCCGTTGACCGCCACGCGCGTGCCCGCGTCGGGTACGAACTCGAGGTGGATGACGTCGCCCTTCTTGGCCTCGCCGGCGGCCTTGAGGTTGTCGTTCAGCATCTCGATCTGCGACTTCCAGCCGGCCAGCTGTGCTTCGCTGTGGTTGTTGCGCAAACCGTCATTCAGGGCGTCCACGAAGGTCTGGGCGTCGACGCTGCGCAGCATCGTGATGGTGATGCGGCGCGCGCCCTTCTGCGCCAGCAGCACGCCGGCGTCGCCGGCCTTCTGCGGCACGTACAGCGCGGCCACGTAGACCTTGAAGACCACACGCGTGCGCACCCCGGCGCCGTTGAGCTGCAGCGTTGCCGGTCCCATCTGGGCCACCGGATCGAGCTTCACGCCTTCCAGTTCGGCAGGTTGCGCGCCGGCAAATCCGGTCACGAACGCCAGCGCCACGGCAGCCAGCAGGCGCACCATCCGTCTGTCCATGTCTCGTCTCCTTGAGTCAAGCCTTGCCGCGCCCGCCGGCGTCATGCCGTCTGCCAGACCACCTTCTTGCCCGACGCCTCCCAGCGCTCGTAGTTCGCCGCATACAGCTCCTCGATGCGGTTGCGCTTGACCTTGAAGGTGGGCGTGATGATGTCGTTGTCGACCGTCCAGGCAGTCGTGACCACGACGATGCACTTCAGTTGTTCGTGGGGGTCCAGCGTGGCATTGATGTCCGTCATGTGCTCGGCCAGCGAGGTCTCGATCTCGGCCCGGGCCGCGGCGTCGGCGAGGCGGGCCACGGCCTCGGCGTTGAGCATCACGATGCCCAGTGGCTGCCCCAGGTTGGCACCGCTCACGACGCAGGCTTCCACCACGTCGTGCATGACCAGCTTGTCCTCGATCGGCGCGGGCGCGACGTACTTGCCCTTGCTGGTCTTGAACAGGTCCTTCACGCGACCGGTGATCTTCAGCTTGCCGTCGGCATCGATCACCCCCTTGTCGCCGGTGCGCAGCCAGCCGTCGGCAGTGAAGGCCTCGCGCGTCAGTTCCGGCTCCTTGTAGTAGCCGAGCATCAGCGCAGAGCTGCGCATCTGGATCTCGCCGCTCTGCGCGTCGATGCGCGCCTCGACGCCGTCGTAGGGCGGGCCCACCGTGCCTTCCTGGTTGCGCCCCGGCAGCGTCAGGTGTGAGAGGGCCAGGTTCTCGGTCATGCCATAGCCTTCGTTGACGGGCAGGCCGAGCTTGCGGTACCAGGCGAGCAGGGCCACCGGCATCGGCGCGGCGCCGCCGGCAGCGAAGTGGCACTGGTCCAGGCCCAGCGCCTTGAGGATCTTGCGCCGCACCAGGCCACCGATGATCGGGATCGACAGCAGCCGGTCGAGCTTGGCCGCCGGCATCTTGTGGTGCACGCCATGCTGGAACTTGACCCACAAGCGCGGCACCGAGAAGAAGATCGTCGGCCGCGCACGCTGCAGGTCGGCGGTGAAGGTTTCGAGCGATTCGGCGAAGTACACGCGCATGCCGGTGCTCAGCCAGCCGTGCTCGACCAGCACGCGCTCGACCACGTGGGCCAGCGGCAGGTACGACAGCATGCGGTCCTCGGCCGACATCGGAATGCGTTTGAGGCCGGATTCCAGCGCCCAGGCGAAATTGCCGAAGTCGTGCATCACGCCCTTGGGCTTGCCGGTGGTGCCCGAGGTGTAGATCAGCGTCGCCAGGTCTTCGGCGGGGCGCACCGGCCCGCCCTGCAGCGGTGGCGTGCGCGCGCAGATGGCATCCCAGCCTTCGTAGCTCTTGATCGCCTCCGGTGGCGACAGCGGGTAGCTGATGCAAGGCAGGCCGGCCGGCACGCCGGGCTTCATGCCTTCCCAGCCGTCGAGCTTGCCGACGAAACACGCCTTGGCGTCGCTGTGGGTCAGGATCTGCCTCACGGTGTCGGGCGCCAGCGTGGGGTACAGCGGCACCGAGACGTGGCCGGCCATCCAGATCGCCAGGTCGCTCAGCAGCCACCAGGCGCAATTCTTGGACAGGATGGCCACCTTGGAGCCGGGCTCCCAGCCCTGGGCCTTCAGGTGCGCGGCCATGCGCCGCACCTGGTCGGCGACCTCGGCCCAGGTGTAGTCCTTGACGACGCCGCCGCCCATCGGCTGGGTCAAGGCAATGCGGTCGGGCGCCGTCCTTTCCCAGTGGTACAGGCGCTGCAGGGCAAGCATTTCGGGGGCGACGGTCATTTTCACGGCGAGGCTTTCTGAAGTTGAGTTCTGGGCATCGGGTCAACCGGTTGCAAGCCGGGTCTGCAGGTGGTCGAGCACATCGTTCAGCGACTCCAGGCGTGCGTAGTCCGCTTCGGCAATCTCGACGCCGAAGCGCTGTTTCAGCCCGACCATCAGGTCCAGCCAGTTCATCGAGTCCAGGTCGACCTGGCGGCGCAGTGGCCGCGCCGGGTCGATCGAGCCAGGCTCGACTTCGGGTGCGATCGAACACAGCAGGCTCATGACGGCTTCCGACAGCGCCTCGCGATCTTCGCTCATGATGCGCTCGCTGGTGGCGGGGCCTTGGCCGCCGTGGGGTCATCCAGGGCCTGCGGCTGCTGCAACAAGTCGCGCAGCTCGGCCAGGAAGAGGGCGCCGCGATGCCCGTCCGAGGCACGGTGGTCGGCGGCCAGCGTGGCGCACACGACGGGCAGGGCCTGTACCTTGCCGTCCAGCACCCAGGCTCGCTCGGCCAGCGCGCCGAATCCCACCAGCGCCACCTGCGGCGGGTAGATGACACCGAAGACCTGCTCCACGCCCTGGTCGCCGAGGTTGGTGACGGTGACCGTCGGGTCGCTCATCTCCGAACTGCGCAGCGACCCGGCGCGGGCACGCTTGACGAGGTCGGCCAGCTCGCGCATCAGCACGCCCAGCGTCTTGTCGCCGACATCGTGGATCGCCGGCGCCACCAGGCCACCACCGCGCAGCGAGATCGCGACGCCGGCATGCACGGCGGCCGCGGGCTGGAAGTGGCCGTCGCGATGGAAACCGTTCAGTTCCGGCGTGCGGCGCAGCGCCAGCGCCACCGCCTTGAGCATCAGCACGGCAGGCAGCAGACGCTCGGTGACGGGCAGGCCCTGGTTGCGCTGCTGCAGCCAGGCCAGCGCGCTGGCCATCGGGATCGTTTCCGACAGGTAGTAATGCGGGATCTCGCGCTTGGAACGGCTCATCGCCGCCGCGATGGCTTTGCGCATTTCCAGGGCGCGACCGGCGGCGC
>JACZKT010000484.1 GCA_014859905.1 Rubrivivax sp. | reverse complement strand
CGCCGCGGCCGCGCCGTCCCGGCAGCGCAGCGCCCGGCGTTGAACCGCAGTTGCCCGCGACCCGTCTCAAATTCACCCGCCTGTCCAGGAGTTCCCCATGGCCCACTACACCCCGCCCTTGCGCGACATGCAGTTCGTGCTGCACGAGTTGCTGCACGTCGCCGACGAATTCAAGCAGCTGCCGCGGCACGCGGAGATCGACGCCGACACCATCAACGCGGTGCTCGAAGAAGGCGGCAAGTTCGCCGCCGAGGTGCTGTTCCCGATCAACATCAGCGGCGACCAGGAGGGCTGCACGCTGGACCCTGCCACGCACGAAGTGCGCCCGCCGAGCGGCTTCAAGGAGGCCTACGCCAAGTACGTCGAAGGCGGCTGGCCGGCGCTGTCGGCCGACCCCGAATACGGCGGCCAGGGCCTGCCGATCGTGCTCAACCAGTGTTTCTACGAAATGCTGAACTCGGCCAACCAGTCCTGGACGATGTACCCCGGCCTGTCGCACGGCGCCTATGAGTGCCTGAAGGCGCACGGCACGGCCGAGCAGAAGGCCACCTATCTGCCGCGCCTGACCAGCGGCGAATGGACCGGCACCATGTGCCTGACGGAGTCGCACTGCGGCACCGACCTCGGCATGCTGCGCACCAAGGCCGAGCCGGTGGCCGGCGCGCCCGAGGGCACCTGCCGCCTCACCGGCCAGAAGATCTTCATCTCGGCCGGCGAGCACGACATGGCGCCGAACATCATCCACCTCGTGCTGGCGCGACTGCCCGACGCACCGGTGGGCAGCAAGGGTATCTCGCTGTTCGTGGTGCCCAAGTTCGTCGTCCATGCCGACGGCTCGATGGGCGAGCGCAACCCCATCTTCTGCAGCGCGCTCGAGCACAAGATGGGCATCCACGGCAACGCCACCTGCCAGATCGACCTCGACGGCGCCGTCGGCACGCTGGTCGGCCAGCCGCACAAGGGACTGGCGGCGATGTTCGTGATGATGAACGCGGCGCGGCTGGGCGTGGGCAACCAGGGCCTGGGGCTGACCGAGGTGGCCTATCAGAACGCCGTGGTCTATGCCAAGGACCGCCTGCAGATGCGCAGCCTGTCGGGCCCCAAGGCGCCCGACAAGCCGGCCGACCCCATCATCGTGCACCCCGACGTGCGCAAGATGCTGCTCACCGCGCGTGCCTATGCCGAAGGCGGCCGCGCGCTGGCGATCTACATCGCGCTGCTCATCGACAAGGAGCTGAGCAGCGACGACGCCGACGAGCGCAAGGAATGCGCCGAACTGGTGGCGCTGCTGACCCCCATCGTCAAGGCCTTCCTCACCGACAACGCCTGGATTGCCACCTCGCACTGCATGCAGGTTTACGGCGGCCACGGCTACATCAAGAGCGCGGGCATGGAGCAGTACGTGCGCGACGCCCGCATCAACATGATCTACGAGGGTACCAACACCATCCAGGCGCTGGACCTGCTGGGCCGCAAGGTGCTGGGCGACAACGGCGCCAGGCTGAAGAAGTTCGGCCGCCTGATCGCCGAGTTCGTCGAGGACGAAGGCACCAGCGAGGCGATGCAGGAGTTCGTCAACCCGCTGGCCGAGCTGGGCGACAAGGTCACCAAGCTGACCACCGAACTGGGCATGAAGGCCTTCGCCAATGCCGACGAGGTGGGCGCCGCCGCGGTGGACTACCTGCGCATCTGCGGCCACCTGGTGTTTGCCTACTTCTGGGCCCGCATGGCCAAGGCCGCGCTGGAGAAGAAGGATTCGGGCGACCCCTTCTACACCGCCAAGCTGCACACGGCGCGCTTCTACTTCGCCAAGCTGCTGCCTGAAACGGCCGGGCTCATCCGCAGCGCGCGTGCCGGCGTGGCGCCGCTGATGGCGATGGACGAAGCGCTGTTCTAGAGTAGCGCTCACCACCGGTTCATCAAGGAGACAAGCATGAAGAAGATCCTTTGTACCCTGGCGCTGGGTTTCGCCGCCGCCGCCGTCTACGCCCAGGCCACGCCGGCGGGGCTGTGGAAGACCGTCGACGACGAGACCAAGGCCGAGAAGTCCCACGTTCGCATCAGCGAGTCCGGCGGCGTGCTCACCGGCAGGATCGAGAAGCTCCTCGACCCCGCCAGGCAGGAATCGGTGTGCGACAAGTGCAGCGACGCACGCAAGGACCAGAAGGTGCTGGGCATGACCATCGTCGAAGGCGTGAAGAAGAACGCCGACGAGCCCTACTGGGACAGCGGCACCATCCTCGACCCCAACAACGGCAAGACCTACAAGGTGCGCATGACGCCCAAGGACGGCGGCAAGGCGCTCGAGGTGCGTGGTTACATCGGCCCGTTCTACCGCAATCAGCAATGGATCCGCGTCGAGTGACGCTACAGGAGCAAACGTGAATCGATTCCAAGTCCGCAAGGTCGCCGTGCTCGGCGCCGGCGTGATGGGCGCGCAGATCGCCGCCCATCTGGTCAACTGCAAGGTGCCGGTGGTGCTGTTCGACCTGCCCGCGAAGGACAAAGATGGGGGAGGGGCCCCGTCTTCCACGTTCTCCAAGAACGGCATCGTCACCAGGGCCGTGGAAGGGCTGAAGAAGCTCAAGCCCGCGCCGCTGGGTGTGCCTGAGGACGCCGCGCTGATCAGCCAAGCCAACTACGAGGAGCATCTGGCGCTGCTGGGCGAATGCGACCTCGTCATCGAGGCCATCGCCGAGCGCATGGACTGGAAGCTCGACCTCTACCAGCGCATCGCGCCGGCGCTCAACCCGCACGCCATCGTCGCCAGCAACACCTCGGGGCTGTCGATCACCAAGCTCAGCGCCGCGCTGCCGGAGTCGATCCGGCCGCGCTTCTGCGGCATCCACTTCTTCAACCCGCCGCGCTACATGGCGCTGGTGGAGCTGATCGATACCCCGGCCACGCAGCCCGCGGTGCTCGACGACCTGGAGGCCTTCGTCACCAGCGCGCTCGGCAAGAGCGTCGTGCGCGCCAAGGACACGCCCAACTTCATCGCCAACCGGGTGGGCATCGCCGGCATGCTGGCGACGATGAAGGAGGCCGAGACCTACGGCCTGTCCTACGACGTCGTTGACGACCTCACCGGCAAGAAGATGGGCCGCGCCTCCAGCGGCACCTTCCGCACCGCCGACGTGGTGGGGCTGGACACCATGGCGCATGTCATCAAGACACTGCAGGACAACCTTGCCGACGACCCGTTCTTCGCCAGCTACGCCACGCCGCCGGTGCTGCAGGCGCTGATCGGCAAGGGCGCACTGGGCCAGAAGTCCGGCGCCGGTTTCTACAGGAAGGTCGGCAAGGACATCCTGCGCCTGGACCCCGCCAAGGCCGACTACGTGCCGGCGGGAGGCAAGGCCGAGCCGATCGTCGAGCGCATGCTGAAGAAGCCGGCCGCCGAGCGCTTGAAGCTGCTGCGCGAGTCCACCAATCCGCAGGCACAGTTCCTGTGGGCGATCCTGCGCGACGCCTTCCACTACGCCGCGGTGCATCTGGAAACGATCGCCGAGACGGCGCGCGACGTCGACTTCGCGATGCGCTGGGGCTTCGGCATGAAGCAGGGCCCGTTCGAGCTGTGGCAGGACGTCGGCTGGCAGCAGGTGGCGCAGTGGGTGCAGGACGACATAACCGCCGGCAAGGCGTTGAGCAAAGCGCCGCTGCCGGCCTGGGTGTTCGACGGCCGCACCGGAGTGCACACGCCCGAAGGCTCGTGGAGCCCGGCCCGGAAAGCCTACGTACCGCGCAGCAGCCTGCCGGTGTACGGCCGCCAGCACTTCCCCGAAGACGTGCTCGGCTCGGGTGCCGCGGCAGCGCTGAAGAGCGGCACCGAGGTCTTCCGCAACGACGAGGTGCGGGTGTGGACGCTCGACGGCGAGGTGCTGATCGCCAGCATCACCGCCAAGCTGCACCTCATCAGCGCCACCGTCACCGAAGGCCTGCTCAAGGCCGTCGAACTGGCGGAGGCCGGCTACAAGGGCCTGGTGATCTGGTCGCCCGACGAGGTGTTCAGTGCCGGCGCCAACCTCGAGTCGATGATGCCGGTGTTCATGAAGCTCGGCGCCAAGGGCATCAAGCCCGAAGAGAAGAAGCTGCAGGACGCCATGCTGCGCATCCGCTACGCGCAGGTGCCGGTGGTGAGTGCGGTGCGCGGCATCGCGCTGGGCGGCGGCTGCGAGCTTGCGGTCTACAGCGCGCGCCGCGTGGCGGCGATGGAAAGCTACATCGGCCTGGTCGAAGTCGGTGTCGGGCTGATCCCCGGCGGCGGCGGCCTGGCCTACATCGCGCGCCGTGCCGCCGAGATGGCAGCGGCGGGCAACGCCGGTGCCGACATCATGAAGTTCGCCACCGACGGCTTCACGAGTGCCGCAATGGCCAAGGTCGGCACCAGCGCCATCGAATCGCGCAAGCTCGGCTATCTGCTGTGGGGCGACGTCATCGTGCCGCACAAGGACGAGCTGCTGTTCGTCGCCCTGACGCAGGCCAAGGCGATGTACGACAGCGGTTACCGGCCGCCGACGCGGGCCATGTTCCCGGTGGCCGGCCGCAGCGCCATCGCCACCATCAAGGCGCAGCTGGCCAACATGCGCGACGGCGGCTTCATCAGCGCGCACGACTTCCACATCTCGACGCTGATCGCCGAAGTCGTGTGCGGCGGCGACGTCGACGCCGGATCGCTGGTGACCGAGGAGTACCTGATGGCGATGGAGCGCGACCGCTTCTGTTCGCTGCTGGAACACCCCAAGACCCAGGAACGCATCATGGGCATGCTGCAGACCGGCAAGCCGGTGAGGAACTGATCATGAGCAAACAAGTGCAAGAAGCCTACATCGTTGCCGCCACACGCACGCCGATCGGCAAGAGCGGCCGCGGCGTTTTCCGCAACACGCGGCCCGACGACCTGCTGGTGGCTGCCGTGCGCAGTGCATTGCGGCAGGTGCCCACGCTCGACCCGAAGGCGATCGAGGACGCCATCATCGGCTGCAGCTTCCCCGAGGGCGAGCAGGGCATGAACATGGCGCGTGCCGCCATGGTGCTGGCGGGCCTGCCGCATTCGGTGGGCGGCGTCACCGTCAACCGCTTCTGTGCCAGCGGCCTGACGGCGCTGCAGATGGCGGCCGACCGCATCCGCGTCGGCGAGGCCGACGTGATGATCGCCGGCGGCGCCGAGAGCATGAGCATGGTGCCGATGGGCGGCAACAAGCCTTCGTTCAACCCGGAGGTCTTCGCGCGTGACGAAAACGTCGGCATCGCCTACGGCATGGGCCTCACCGCCGAGAAGGTGGCGTTGCAGTGGAAGGTCAGTCGCGAGGCGCAGGACGCCTTTGCGCTGGCCTCGCACCAGAAGGCGCTCAAGGCCATGGCGGCCGGTGAGTTTGCCGACGAGATGACGCCGATCGAGATCGTCGAGCGCTTTCCGAACCTGGCCACGGGCGAGGTCGGCACGAAGACGCGCACCGTGAAGCTGGACGAAGGCGCGCGCCCCGACACCTCGCTCGAGGGCCTGGCGAAGTTGAGGCCGGTGTTCGCCGCCAAGGGCAGCGTCACCGCCGGCAACAGCAGCCAGACCAGCGACGGCGCCGGCGTGCTGATCCTGGCCAGCGAGAAGGCGATCAAGCAGTACGGCCTGAAACCGCTGGCGCGTTTCGTCAGCTTCGCCGCGCGCGGTGTGGCGCCCGAGATCATGGGCATCGGCCCCATCGAGGCCATCCCGGCCGCGCTGCGCTACGCCGGCCTGACCCTGGCGGACATGGGCTGGATCGAGCTCAATGAAGCCTTCGCCGCGCAGGCGCTGGCGGTCATCGACACCGTCGGCCTGGACGCGGCCAAGGTCAACCCGATGGGCGGCGCCATCGCGCTGGGCCACCCGCTGGGCGCCACCGGCGCCATCCGCGCCGCCACCGTCGTGCATGCGCTGCGCCGCCACAACCTGAAGTACGGCATGGTGACCATGTGCGTGGGCATGGGGCAGGGCGCGGCCGGCATCATCGAACGCGTCTGAAGGACATTGCATGACCATCAGGACCGCCACCATCAACGGCGTGGCCACCATCGAGATCGCGCGGCCCGAGAAGAAGAACGCGCTCACGGTGGCCATGTACCAGGCCATGACCGACGCGCTGGTGGCCGCGCGCGAAGACGCCGCGGTGCGCGCGGTGCTGATCACCGGCCAGCCGGGCGTCTTCACTTCGGGCAACGACATCCAGGACTTCATGACGCGCGCGCCGGGGCAGGGCGCCGACGCGATGGACTCGCCGGTGTTTCGCTTCATGCGCGCGCTGCTCGAATGCGACAAGCCGGTGGTGGCGGCCGTCACCGGGGCGGCCATCGGCATCGGCACCACGATGCTGCTGCACTGCGACTTCGTCTTCGTCTCCGACGAAGCGCGGCTGGCGATGCCCTTCGTGGCGCTGGGACTGGTGCCCGAATTCGCGTCCAGCCTCGTCGTGCCGCAGCTGATGGGCCACCGCCGCGCGGCCGAGAAGCTGCTCACCGGCGACCCCTTCACGCCCGCGCAGGCGGTCGAATGCGGCATCGCCAGCGCCGTGCTGCCGGCCGGCGAGGTGGTGAACCACGCGCGCCGCGTCGCCGAGCGCTTCAACCAGCTGCCGCCGGGCGCCGTGCGCGAGGCCAAGCAACTGATGCGCGGCCCGCAGCATGAACTGATCCTGCAGACCATCCGCAGCGAGGGCGAGATCTTCGCCCGCCGCCTGCGCAGCCCCGAGGCGATGGAGGCCTTCCAGGCCTTCTTCCAGAAGCGCCAGCCCGACTTCTCCAAGTTCTGAGAGCCCGCTGCCATGTCGCTGGCCGTCAAGCTCATGCTCAGCCCGCTGCTCGTGATGCAGGCCGTGGCCACGCGCGCGCGCATGCCGCGCC
>JACZKT010000483.1 GCA_014859905.1 Rubrivivax sp. | reverse complement strand
CCCCGGCCGCCTGCAGGGCCTGCGCGACCCGGTGCTCGAGTTCGGCGCCGTCATGCGGCGTCAGGTCCAGTGCCACGGCTGCTTGCAGGAGCTTCTGTGTCGCGGCGCCGAGTTGCGCCTTCAACTCGCCGAGGAACGGGTTCGAGGCGAGGATCGTCAGGCGCGGATAGCGGTGGGCGAGCGCGGCCTCCTCCAGGCGCTCGGCCAGTTCGCGGCCGAACTCGGCGTGCTCCTTCTGGTGCGGGTCGGTGTGCGGCGGGAACGCCGTGCTGGCCACGCCCTTGTGGGCCTTGCCGGGGCGGTCGCGGTCCAGCGCCTGCCCCTTCAGTCGCGACTGCGGGTGCACGAAGCTGGCCAGCTCGCGCATGGCATTGTTCTCCGGGTCGCGCTCGAAAACGCGCGCCCGTGCCGCGTTGGCCACCAGCACCCAGTCCAGCGGCTCGATGGGCCTGATCCCTTTCAGTGTCGACATGCCATCTCCTCTTGCGGCCTGCGGGCCGCTACATCAACTCGAACCGTGGGCGCTCCTGCAGCGCGCTGCCGGTGCCCAGGGTGGCGCGGATCGCGTCCTCCACCGTGTCCAGCCAGACGAACTGCAGCGCCGCGCGTGCCGCCTCGGGCACTTCGTGCAGGTCCTTGCGGTTGCGTGCCGGCAGCAGCACCATGGCGATGCCGGCACGCTGCGCGGCAAGCACCTTTTCCTTGATGCCGCCCACCGGCAGCACGAGCCCGCGCAGGCTGATCTCGCCCGTCATCGCCGCGTCGTGACGCACGGCGCGGTTGCTGAACAGCGAGGCCAGCGCCACGAACATCGCGACACCCGCGCTCGGCCCGTCCTTCGGGATCGCTCCCGCCGGCACGTGCAGGTGCACGTCCACCGCTTCGAAGGCGGCGGCCGGGATCTGCAGCGCGGCGGCGGTGGACTTGACGAGCGTGAGCGCGGCCTGCGCGCTTTCCTTCATGACGTCGCCGAGCTGGCCGGTGAGGATCAGCTTGCCGCTGCCGGCCATGCGCGTGGCCTCGATGAACAGGATGTCGCCGCCCACCGGCGTCCATGCCAGCCCGGTGGCCACGCCCGGCAGGCTGGCACGCAGCGCCGCTTCGCGCTCGAACTTGGCCGGCCCCAGGATCTCCTCGACCTGGGCCGCGTCGACGCGCACCGCCGGCGCGCCGCCCTCGGCCACGCGCATGGCCACCGAACGCATCACGCGTGCGATCTCGCGCTCGAACTGGCGCACGCCGGCTTCGCGCGTGTGGCCGGCGACGATGGCCTGCAGCGCCTCGTCGTCGATCTCGCACTGCCCGGCTTGCAGGCCGTTGGCCTCGAGCTGGCGCGGCACCAGGTAGCGGTGGGCGATCTGCAGCTTTTCTTCCTGCGTGTAGCCAGGAAGTTCGATCACCTCCATGCGGTCGCGCACCGGCGGCGAGACGTTGTCGATGACGTTGGCGGTGGCGATGAAGACGACACGGCTGAGGTCGAAGGGCACGCCCAGGTAGTTGTCGCGGAAGGTCGAGTTCTGTTCCGGGTCCAGCACCTCCAGCAGCGCCGCCGAAGGGTCGCCCTGGTAGCTGGCACTGAGCTTGTCGACCTCGTCGAGCATCATCACGCAGTCGCGCGCGCCGGCCTTGCGCAGGGCCTGCACGATATTGCCCGGCAGCGCCCCGACGTAGGTGCGGCGGTGGCCGCGCATCTCGGCCTCGTCGTGCACACCGCCGAGCGAGACGCGCGCGAAGGGCCGCTGCAGCGCGCGCGCGATGCTCTGGCCGAGCGAGGTCTTGCCGACGCCGGGCGGGCCCACGAAGCACAGGATGGGCGCCCGCCCTTGCGGGTTGAGCTTCTTCACGGCCAGGAACTCGAGGATGCGCTGCTTCACGCGCTCGAGCCCGAAGTGGTCGGCCTCCAGCACGGCACGGGCCGCGGCGAGGTCGATGGGCGGGCTTTCGGGAACGCCCCAGGGCAGCTCGGCCATCCACTCGATCCAGGTCTGCAGCGGCCCGCTCTCGGCACCCGTGCCGGAGCTGCGGCGCAGCCGCTGCAATTCCTTGCGCACATGCGCTTCGGTGTCGCTCGGCATGCCGGCCTTGGCGATGGCCTGCTCCAGGCGCTCGATTTCGGGGTTCTGATCGCCGTCCTCGCCCAGTTCCTTCTGGATCGTCTTGAGCTGTTCGCGCAGGATGAACTTGCGTTCACGGTCCTGCAACTGCTCCTTGGTGCGCTCGCCGATCTCCTGCGACAGGCGCAGCACCTCGATGCGGTGCGTCAACAGCTGCAACACCTTGCGCAGCCGCTCCTCGGTGGACAGCATCTCCAGCAGCATCTGCTTTTCCGACAGCTCCACGTCCATCAGGCTGGCGGTGATGTCGGCCAGCTGCGACGGCGCGCGCGTGGCCTGCAGCGCGTGCGCCAGCTCGGCCGGCACACCCGGCAGCAGCGACAGGATCTCCACCGCGCGTTCACGCAGCTGCATGCCCAGCGCCTCGGCGGCGGTGGTCGGCTGCTCGGGCTCTTCGATGCGCTCGATGCGCGCGGCCAGGAAGGCGTGGCCCGGCACCAGCTCGCGCAGCCGGAAACGCTGCCGGCCGTGGCACACGGCGTGGATCTGGCCGTCGGCAGATTCCACCTGGCGCACCACGGTGGCCAGCGTGCCGATGGCACACAACTCGTCGAAGCCCGGCTCGTCGACCTGGGCGTTCTTCTGCAGCACGATGCCCAGCGGCGCTTCGGCCGCCACCGCGTGCCGCAGTGCGGCCAGGCTGCGCTCACGCCCGACGATGATCGGCATCAGCACGTGCGGGAACAGCACCACATTGCGCATCGGCACCAATGCCACCACGTCATCGGGCAGGGCCGTGATTGGGGAAGCGGGGGTTTCCATGGCATCGACATGAGCTGCGACATTCACACCATAGGGGCCTGCGCCGGCGTCGCCTTGCGCATACGCAATCCAGGCCCATCGCGGCCGCGGCTACTCGACGCGGAAGTTCCTGAACTGCCAGGGGTCGTCGCGGTCGAGGTCTTCGTCGAACAGCCAGCCGCGGCCGTCCAGCGGCGTCCAGGAACTGAACACGCCGACGACCTCGCCCAGGTAGGGCCGGCACAGCGCCAGGATGTCGGCGTAGGGCAGGTCGTCGGGTTCGACCACGCCGCGCTGCGGGTTGCGCATCGCCCACACCACGCCGGCCATCACCGCGGCGGTGACCTGCAGGCTGGTGGCGCTGTTGTGCGGTGCCAGCGCGCGCGCGCGCTCGATCGACAGCTGCGAGCCGTACCAGTAGGCGCCGCGGGCATGACCCATCAGCAGCACGCCGAGCTCGTCCATGCCGGTGGTGATGTCTTCCTTGAGCACACGCAGCCGCGGCTGTGGACGCCAGTTGCGCGCCGCCAGTTCGTCCAGCGACAGCACGGCGTCGTCGCAGGGACGGTAGGCATAGTGCACGGTGGGGCGGTAGTCGGGCCGGGTTGGGCTGCCGAGCGTGAGATGGTCGGCGATCGAGATCGACTCGCTGTGCGTGATGAGCCAGCCGTGCTGCGGCCCGGCCAGCGGCGTCCAGCTGCGCACGCGCGTGCCGGCCCCCGGGCGCAGCAGGTAGATCGCGGCGCGCGAGCCCTGCGCATGGCGACGCGCGTCGCTCGGCAACTGCCGCTCGTGCGTGCCCCAGCCCAGCTCGGCCGGCTGGCAACCTTCGCCGATGAAGCCGTCCACCGACCAGGTGTTGACGAACTCGCCCGCGGCCTTGCGTTGGCCAGACACCTGCGTGTCGCGCTCGGCGATGTGGATCACGCGCACGCCCAGGTCGCGCGACAGCCGCGCCCAGCCCTCCTGCGTGGCGGGCGGCTCGGCCACTACCCCGGTGTCCTGCGCGACGTTGAGCAGCGCCTGCTTGACGAAATGCGACACCAGCCCGGGGTTGGCGCCATGCGTGAGCACGGCGGTCGGCGCGCCGCCGCGCGGCCGCCGCAGCGC
>JACZKT010000482.1 GCA_014859905.1 Rubrivivax sp. | reverse complement strand
ACGGCGCGGCGCGCGGCCGGCAAGGACAGCGCCTCGTCCAGCAGTGCACTGATGCGAGGCCATAACGCGGCATCGAAGCCCAGGGCCGTCATCGTCAGTCCCGCAACACCTGCGCCAGCACCAGCCGCGCCTTGTCCCAGTCGCGCCGCACCGTGCGCTCGGACACTTCCAGCGCGCACGCAATCTCGGCCTCGGCCATGCCGGCGAAGAAGCGCATCTCGACGACCCGTGCCGAACGCTCGTCCACCGCCGCCAGTTCGAGCAGGGCCTCGTGCACGCGCAGCACCTGGTCGGCCGCGGCGGGCGCCTGCTCTTGTCCATGGTCGCTCAGCGTCACGATGCAGACATCGCCGCCGCGCCGTTCGGCCTGGCGGGCGCGCGCCGCATCGACGATGACCGAGCGCATGGTCTTGCTGGCGTAGGCCAGGAAGCGCCGCCTTTCGTCGGGCGTGGCCTGCACGCCGCCCATGCGCAGGTAAGCCTCATGAACCAGGGCGGTGGTGTCGAGCATGGTGTTGCGGCCGCCGTCGCGCAGCCTGGCGCGGGCCAGCGCGTGCAGGTTGCGGTAGGTCGTGTTCGACAGCGCGGCCTGCGCTTTCCGGGCCTGGTCCATGACCATGTCAGCTTAGCGCAAAGCCTCGTCCTCGCGGCCTCGGCCCTTGCCTGGCATGCCGGGCGGGGGCCGAGGAACGCCCTGCCCTCGGTTGCGCCGGCGCACGACGGCACGCTGCAGAGACAATACCGATCCTGCTGCCACCTTCTGCCTGCCCATGACCGCAATTTCGCCGCGCCTGGCGGCCCTCGGCCCCGCTGTGCTGACCACGCAACTGCATTCCCTGCCGCTCATCGCCCGCGGCAAGGTACGCGACCTCTACGCCGTGGGCGCCGACCGCATGCTGATGGTCGCCAGCGACCGCCTCAGCGCCTTCGACGTCGTGATGAAGGCGCCGGTGCCCGGCAAGGGCCGCTTGCTGACGCAGATGGCGCTGTTCTGGTTCGACGAACTGAGTGCCATCGCACCCAACCACCTCACCGGCGAGGCGCCGGAGAGCGTGGTCGCACCCGACGAGGTAAGCCAGGTCGAGGGCCGTTCGATGCTGGTGCGGCGCCTCCAGCCGCTGCCCTGCGAGGCGGTGGTGCGCGGCTTTGTCGCCGGCTCGGGCTGGAAGGAATATGTCAAGCAGGGCACGGTGTGCGGCATCGCGCTGCCGCCCGGCCTGGACATGACGACGCCGCTGCCCGAACCCATCTTCACGCCCGCCACCAAGGCCGCAGCGGGCGACCACGACGAGAACATCTCGTTCGACAAGCTCGTCGCGTTGATCGGCGCCGAACGTGCGGCCGAACTGCGCGACACCGCGATCCGCCTCTACCGGGCCGCCAGCAAGCACGCGCTGGCGCGCGGCATCGTCATCGCCGACACCAAGTTCGAGTTCGGCCTCGACGACACCGGCCGCCTGACGCTGATGGACGAGGTGCTGACCCCCGATTCGTCGCGCTTCTGGCTCGCCGACGCACTGCGCGAAGGCCGCATCGAAGCGCTGGACAAGCAGCCGCTGCGCGACTGGCTGGCGTCCACCGGCATCACCGGCGGGCCAGAGCAGGCGGCGCTGGAGCTGCCCGAAGAGGTGATCCTGGGCATCCACGAACGCTACGCACGCGCCTACGCGCTGCTGTGCGGGGGCGACGAATGAGCCTGCCCCCGCTGTCCACGCGCAGCCTGCGTGCGCACCAGTTCTCCGGCCTGGCGCCGGGGCCGCGACTCATCGTCACCGGCGCGGTGCACGGCAACGAAACCGCCGGCACGCGCGGCATCGAACGTGTGCTGGCCGAGATCGAGGGCGGCCAGATGGAGATCGTTCGCGGCTGCGTCACCTTCGTTCCGGTGTGCAACCCGCTGGCCTACCGGCACGGCCGGCGCATGGGCGAGCGCAACCTCAACCGCCGCCTGCAGCCCACCGCCACGCCGCAGGACTTCGAGGACCGCATCGCCAACGTGCTGTGCCGCTGGCTGGCGGCGCACGACGCGCTGCTGGACCTGCACAGCTTCCGCAGCCCCGGGCGGCCGTTCGTGATGCGCGGCCCGGCCGACAACCGCGGCGAGCTCGAGCCCTTCGCGCACGCCCAAGCCGAAGCGCGGCTGGCCGCGCACGCGGGCCCGAACCGCGTCGTCGACGGCTGGATGGACACCTACGCCGACGGCGTGGCACGACGGAAGGCGCGCGGCCTCACGCCGGGGGCGGTGCACGAGGACCCGAGCTACGGCGTCGGCACCACCGAGTACATGCGCGCGGTCGGCGGCTACGGCATCACGCTCGAATGCGGCCAGCACGACGACCCGGCGGCGCCCGACGTGGCCCACCATGCCATCCGCCAGACGCTGGCGCTGCTGGGCATCGCCGAGTTGCCGCTGGCACCGCCGGCGCAGCCCTTTGAGTGCCTGGCGCTGGCCGAGGTCGTGGACCGCCATGCCGAAGGCGACCGTTTCGCCAAGACCTGGACCAGTTTCGACGCCCTGGCCGAAGGCGAGCTGATCGCCTGGCGCGCCGACGGCAGCGAGGTGCGCGCGCCGCAGGCCGGCTACATCGTGTTCCCCGACCTCGGCGCGCTGCCGGGGCACGAGTGGTTCTACCTGGCGCAGGCGAGTACGCGGCCGCTGTGACCTGGCGGCAAAGTTGCCCTTGATACAGGCCTGCGATCCGGCAGCCGCGCCAGCGCTTGCGCGCGACCTCCCGCACCTTCAACTTGCGCCGCGTCGAACGCTCGAGATGGTCCATCTGGCGCAGTTCGTCGATCATGGCGCCGCGCACGCGCATGCGGGCGTAGCGCACGAAGGCCTCGCGCGGCTCGGCCGCCGTGGCGGACGGCCCTATTCGGGCAGCGTGTCCAGCGTCACGTAGTCCGAGTACATCTTCGCCTGGTCGCGCCCGGCCTGCTTGCCGCGCTGCAGCGCGCGGTCGGCGGCCTGCATCAGTGCCTCGGCCGACTCGCCGGGCTTGGTCAGTGAGGCCACGCCGATGGACAGCGTCAGCGCCGGCAGCGCCACGCCGTCGAGCACGAGGTCGAGCACGTGCACACGCGCGCGCAGCCGCTCGGCGGCGTCGCGCGCCGCCACCGGGCCGGTGCCAGGCATCAGCACGGCGAAGGTCTCGTCGCCATGACGGCACACCGTGTCGGCGACGCGGAAGGCGCTGCTCAGGTGCGTGCCGGCGGTGCGCATGAACAGCTCGCCGGCGGCATGGCCGTGTTTCTCGGCGCACTTCTTGAGGTGGTCGACCTCGATCAGCATGGCGCTGAACAGCCAGCGGTTGCGGTGCGCCTGCGACACCGCGCGCACCAGCGCCTGGTCGAGATGACGTCGGTTGTACAGCCCCGTGAGGCTGTCGCGCAGCGACTCCTCGCTGGCCTTCTGCTGGCCGGCCTCGAACCCCTCCTGCGCCTTGCGGCGATGTGCCGTCTCGGCCTGCAGCTCGGTGCACACGCGCTGCAACTCCAGTTCGGCCTGGCGGCGGGCGGTGATGTCACGCATCGTGCACTGGACGAAGCGCGCCGACGCCAGTCGGTAGGCGCTGCCCACCACCTCGACCTCGACCGTCTGGCCGTTGCGTAGCGGCAGCGCCAGGTGGTCGTAGTGCACGTGGTCGGTCTGCTGCAGCTGCCGCAACACGACGCCCAGCACCGCCACGGCCTTGTACGGGCCGACCTCGCCGACCTTGCGGCCCAGCAGTTCCTCACGCCGGCACCCGGCCAGCTCGATCATCAGACGGTTCGCCTCGACGACGGTGCCGCTGGCGCTGTCGAGAATGGCCACCGCGTCGCGCGACGTCTCGAAGATGCGGCGGCAGTGCATCTCGGACAGCTTCAGCGTGCGTTCGGCCTGCAGGCGGGCGCGGTTGTCGTCGGCCTCGGCCAGGGCACGCTGCAGCGCTGCCGCCAGGCCGCCGAGCTGGGAC
>JACZKT010000481.1 GCA_014859905.1 Rubrivivax sp. | reverse complement strand
TGTGCGTTAAACAATGACCAAACACAAGACATTTTAGTGACTACATACTCAGGCACAAAAAAGGCCCGAAAGGGCCAAATTTGTGAGGCGTGACAGGGACTTGCTCCCGCCGCGCTTCATGTGAGGACGCGGAACTTCAGCCTAACCCTTCGCTCAAGCGGAGCGCCAACGGCAGGCCACCAGGCCCGGGCTGGCGGTACGCGGTACATTTTCGCCAGCCCGGGCCTGGCGTCCTGCCGTCGTCGCCCGCTTAGCTCAAACGTTAGACCGCACCAAATTCGCCTCTTGCGCCGTGCGTATCCCATGTGATACAGTCTACGCATGCTTGAAGTCCGCCAGACTGACACCTATGCAGACTGGTTCGCGAGCCTTCGTGATCGCGTTGCCAAGACCCGCATCGACATCCGCATCCGTCGGCTCTCACTTGGCAATGCCGGTGACGCGAAGCCTGTTGGTGACGGCGTTTCCGAACTGCGAGTGGACTACGGGCCAGGCTATCGCGTCTACTTTGTCAAGAAGGGCGATCTGTACGTGGTTCTGCTGGCTGGCGGCGACAAGTCGTCTCAAGCCAACGACATCAGCAAGGCCAAGGCGCTAGCGCGCAATTTGTAGGAGTTGAATCATGGCCAAGACCGTTACCACCCGTTGGGATCCAGCCGATCACCTCAAGACAGAGGAAGACATGGTCGCGTACCTAGAGGCGGCGCTTGAAGAAGCCGATCCTTCTCTAATTGCCGCTGCTCTCGGTGATATCGCCCGGGCCAAGGGCATGAGTCAAGTAGCCCGCGATGCCGGCCTCGGACGCGAGAGCTTGTACAAGGCGCTGTCACCCGCTGGAAACCCAGAGTTCGCAACCATCCTCAAGGTCGTCGCAGCACTCGGTCTACAACTCCATGCAGCGCCGGCCGCAGCGCGAGGCGCGGTCTAACCCTTCGCTCAACCGGACGCCTTGCGGCATGCCACGCATGGCCCTCACTTCATTCTGGGCCATGCGTGGCATGCCGCAAGGCGCCGGTTAGCTCAAACGTTAGGCCTCACAGCCCGCAGTCCTGTGATTACGGCCACAATGTCGCAACAGCACCGCGGTACACAATTCGCGGTGGCCTGCATCGTAGAAGATGCGCTCGAATTAGGGGAGAGTAGAAATGAAAGACATACGTCATCTTAGTCTCATCGCAGTACTTGCTGCTTCGCTCACCGGTTGTGGCGGCAGTTCAAATGACGGGCCATCTTCCGCTCTGGATCGAGCTAACGAAGCCGAAGATAGAGTTCGATCGCTTCTTCAGACTGAGGTCTGCACCGCCGACAGCCAGTGTTCCTATGTAATCATAGAAGATGCCTTTCCCAGTTGCTCGCAAGGCACGCATCTGCCCTATCTCCTGATATCGAGAAGTGCCAAGGCTGCTGAAGTCGCTGCGGCGGAGCAGCGTACGTTGGCCCGCGAGTCGAGATTCGCCCCAGGTAACAACTGGGACTTTGCCTGCCTTGCTTCCGTAGCGCCTCCGCCAGTTCCGTTTTGCGAGCAACGAGAATGCAAGCTTCGCTACGATCAGGACGTAATCTCGATTCCGCTCCAGTGAGGCCTAACCCCTCGTTCAAGCGGAGCGCCAACGGCAGGCCACCAAGCCCGGGCTGGTGGTACACGGTACATTTTCACCAGCCCGGGCTTGGCGTCCTGCCGTCGTCGCCCGCTTAACTCGAACGTTAGCCCGCACAAATGCAAGTCCAAGCTTTCGTAGCGTCAGTGCAGTTTCCGGCTGCGCTGTGGCGCCCGCGCGCCGCGTTCTCCGGCTGCGTCGCGGGGCTGAGGGGTGCGCTCCGTGGCCTCACCTACGCACTGGACGCGCCCGCTCCGAGAGAAGCGCCGTGCCAATGGACGCCACGCACATGACACAAGAGGTCCCGCCGGTTGCCTCCGGGGCAATCGTCAGCTATCGACAGCCCCATAGTCAGTCTGTGGTTCGCGCTTCGCGCGGCAGTGCTGCGCCTGGCAGTCAGTTGGTGGAGGTTCTTGTTTGGCAAGCAGCCGCGCAGTTGCAGCCACGGCGGCGCACGGACAGAATCAGCCGATGAGTTGGCCACCCACCGAGTTGTCGCATCACTCTGCTGTCGTCGTGTCCGGCGTCGCTGAGAAATACGGGCTCGGCACGGTCTGCGCAGTGCGGGCTAACCCTTCGCTCAAGCGGACACGCACCGGCATTCGGTCAGCGTGGCCCATTTCATGGTGCCACGCTGCCCGCCTGCCGGTGCGTGCCGCTTAGCTCAAACGTTAGGCCGCGCAGGGGAAACCGCGCCGCTCGGCATCGGGTAATCCCAAGCGTTGCCATGCTGTCGCGTTGGCACAATGCCACTACCGCATCGGAGCATCCATCGTGAACAGTCCCACGGTCATAGCGCTCACCGCCTTCATCGCCTGGACCCTTGCGCTTCTCGTGCTCATGGAGGCCATCCGCTCGAAGATGGTCGTTAGCAAGGAGGTGCCGGCCAATGGATTCGTGCCAGACAACGCGAACCTGTCACCGTTCATGCAGCGGCTGGCGCGTGCGCATGCGAACTGCCTCGAAGGCCTGCCCATTTTCGGTGGGCTTATGGTCGTTGCACTCGTGACCGGGCGCTCGTCAATCACGGATCCGTTGGCATACGTACTGCTGTCCGCGCGGCTGCTTCAGTCCGTCATCCACCTCGCTTCGGTGAGCCCCGGCGCAGTGACGCTGCGGTTCACGGCGTTCGCGGTACAAATGGGCATCGCCATCATCTGGTCCTATCGCTTGCTCCAAGGGTAGGGCGCCAATGAGCGCAGCGCGGCCTAACCCTTCGCTCAAGCGGACACGCACCGGCATTCGTCGCATGGCCCTCATTTCATTCTGGGCCATGCGCCGCCTGCCGGTGCGTGCCGCTTAGCTCAAACGTTAGGCCGCATAGCCATGCCCTCCGCTGTTCCCGCAACCCTATTTCAGTCAGAGTGGTTCTTGCCACTGTTCTTCGCCATGCTGCTTGGCATTGGAATCCTGGTAACAATAGCGTCAGGTTGGCGCACGCTGTCGAATCGGTTCCCATCGGTAGCTCAAGTCGAAGGCGAGCGAGCGCTTCCACTTTGCTTCAGCAAAGATGGGTCGAGTCCCCTGGTTCCCGGTGAACTACGGAGGCTGCCTCATTGTTACGGTCACACCCACTGGTTTGGCAATTTCGATTTATTTGCCGTTCCGGCTCCTCTGCCCAGAGTTCTTTATCCCATGGGCGCAGGTTGAGTCCGTTGAGGAGCGAGCGTCGGCGCTTACCCGGCGCACTGTAGTGCGAGTTCGCGGCTCAACGGTAGGGCTTGCACTTCGAGGCACGGTCGGTCAAAGGGTGTCAGCAATGTACGCTCGCATGCAGGTAGCGAATGCGGCCTAACCCTTCGCTCAAGCGGACACGCACCGGCATTCGTCGCATGGCCCTCATTTCATTCTGGGCCATGCGCCGCCTGCCGGTGCGTGCCGCTTAGCTCAAACGTTAGCCCGCACAAAATGCAAACACCGGACCTCGCTGCTACGCTTGCGCTCTCGGTGGTGCGTTGCGCCACGTCTCCGTGCCACACGCTGCGGCTTCGGCCCAACCTCGCGCAGCCGGTGCATGTCGTGCTGCCGGAGCGCACCGCGGATCGCCCACACAAGTCGACCACGTTGCCTGCGGCGAGCATCGCGGCGGTCCAAGCAATGAGAGTCAGTCTGTGGTTCGCGCTTCGCGCGGCCGTGCTGCGCCGGGCAGTCAGTTGCTTGTGGCCTGTGGCGCTCGAGGTCGCGCGCGCGGTTGCGGCAGAGCCGGCGCGCCTCCAGAATGCATCAATGGTCTGTGCTCATGCCGCTCGCGGCTTCGCCCACACTGGACTTCGTCCTCGCCGGGATTGTTGGCTTTCCGGCTGCAGCGCGGTTGGGCCAGCAGTGCGGGCTAACCCTTCGCTCAAGCGGACACGCACCGGCATTCGGTCATCGTGGCCCATTTCATGGTGCCACGCTGCCCGCCTGCCGGTGCGTGCCGCTTAGCTCAAACGTTAGGCAGTCGCTGGCTACCTCGGTTGCACTCGACACGGCTCGCCCAAGGGCTTCGCCTCGTGCGCTTCGGAAGCCAACCGTATCAGAGTCCAGGGACTTCGCCATCATCACCCTAAGTCCCGCAGTTGAACCTGTGCCTTGATCGATTTCTTCAACGCTGGCAAGGAGTTGAGGCTGTTTGGCAAACTCACCCTATGGGTGAAGCCAAC
>JACZKT010000480.1 GCA_014859905.1 Rubrivivax sp. | reverse complement strand
GCCGCAGGCCATGCAGCAGCTGGGCATGGCCGGCGGCCGCTTCGAGGTGGCGCTGCTGAAGCAGGACGAGCCGCAGTCCTGGGGCCTGGAGGCGGTGGAGTTCCGCGTCGCCGGCCACGCCGGCAGCACGCCGCGACCGCTGGCCAAGGTGGCCTCGGGCGGTGAGCTGTCGCGGCTGGCCCTGGCCATTGCCGTCACCACGGCCCTGGGCGACATCGGCAGCCGCAGCGGCACGGGCGGCAGCGTGCCGACGCTGATCTTCGACGAGATCGACGCCGGTGTCGGCGGCGCCGTGGCCGACAGCGTGGGCCGGCTGATGAAGCAGCTCGGCGGCACCAGCCAGGTGCTGGCGGTGACGCACCTGGCGCAGGTGGCCGCCTGTGCCGACCGGCACTTCGTCGTTTCCAAGGCGCAGCGCGGCCGGCAGACGCTGTCCGACGTGCAGCCGGTGGAAGGCGAGGCCCGGGTGGCCGAAGTGGCGCGAATGTTGGGTGGCGAGCGCCTGTCGGGGACCGCGCACGCGCAGGCGCTGCTGGGCCTGCACGCGGGTGCACGGCGGTGAGCGAGTGGATGCCCATGGACGGGCGGCCCCGGGACGAGGTCATCCTCATCACCGGCATCTCGGGCTCGGGCAAGTCGGTGGCACTGCATGCGCTGGAGGACGCCGGCTACTTCTGCGTCGACAACCTGCCGCCGGAACTGCTGCGCGACTTCATCCGCCTGGAAGGCGAACGCTTCACGCACCGCGTGGCGGTGGCGGTGGACGTGCGCACGGCCACGTCGCTGCCCAGCCTGGTGCCGCTGATCGACGAACTGAAGAACGAAGGCGTGCGCATCCGGCCGATCTTCCTGGACGCCAGCACCGACGCCCTGGTGCGCCGTTTCTCCGAGACGCGGCGGCCGCATCCGCTCACCGCCGGGCCCGAACGCGGCGACGCCGCGCGCGCACTGATCGAGGCCATCGAACTGGAACGCGAGATGCTGGGGGATCTGCGCGAGATCTCCACCGTCATCGACACCAGCCAGCTGCGCCCGGCCCTGCTGCGCAACTGGGTGCGTTCGCTGGTGGGCGCGCGCGAGACCGCACTGACGCTGGTCTTCGAGTCCTTTGCCTACAAGCACGGCGTGCCGCTGGACGCCGACTACGTGTTCGACGTGCGCGTGCTGCCCAACCCGTACTACATCCGCGAACTGCGCCCGTTGACGGGGCGCGATGCGCCGGTGGCGGCCTACCTGGAAGCGCAGCCCGAGGCGGTGGAGATGCTGGCGCAGATCCAGGACTTCCTGCAGCGCTGGCTGCCGTCGTTCGAGGACGACCAGCGCAGCTACCTCACCGTGGCCATCGGCTGCACCGGCGGCCAGCATCGTTCGGTATTCGCGGTGGAATGGCTGGCACGCCGTTTCGACAGCCGCTACGCCACGCTGCTGCGCCACCGCGAGATCGACGCGCGCGGATGACCTTGCGATGAACCCGACCCGGCCCGCACGGCTGCCCGACCCGCTGCCGCTGTTTCCGCTGCAGACCGTGCTCTTCCCAGGCGCGCTGCTGGGGCTGAAGGTGTTCGAGGCGCGTTATCTCGACCTCGTCTCCGAGTGCCTGCGCAAGGCGCAACCCTTCGGCGTGATCTGCCTGCGCCAGGGCGCCGAGGTCGGGCGCGACAAGGCGACGGTGCAACTGGAACAGGTGGGCGTGCTGGCGCGCATCGACGAGGTCGACGCCGAGCAACCCGGCATCCTGCACCTGCGCTGCACCGGCGGGCAGCGCTTCAGGCTGAAGGGCACGGCCAGCCAGCGCGACAACGGCTCGTGGGAAGCCAGCGCCGAGCTGGTCGCCGACGACCCGGTGCGCGCCCCCGGCCCGGCGGTGATGCAGACCGTGAACGCTCTGGCCGAGGCCATCGAGAAGCTGCAGTCGCAGGACAAGGTGCCGTTCGCGCCGCCCTACCGACTGGACGACGCGGGCTGGGTGGCCAACCGCTGGTGCGAGCTGTTGCCGGTATCGCTGGCCGCCAAGCAGAAGCTGATGGAACTCGACGACCCGGTGATCCGGCTGTCGCTGGTGGACGGCTACTTGCGCGACAAGAAGGTGATCGTCAGCTGACGGCGGTCTGCAGCAGCCGGCGCACGGGCGCCGGCAGCCCCAGCGCCTGCGCTTCATCGGGCGTGGCCCAGCGGCCCGGCGGCAGCTCGGGCAAGGTCCGCGACCGCAGCGGCCAGCGCCAGGCCAGCGGGCGCAGCGTCCAGTCGAAGTGGGTCAGCGCATGCCGGATCTCGGGCAGCCAGGTGCCCCGTCCGGGCCAGCCGGCGGTGGCGTCGGCGAGTTCGTCCCTGGACGCGTACTCGGGCAGCGTCCACAGCCCGGCCCATACGCCGCGCGGCGGACGCTGCACCAGCCACCAGCGGCCGCCGTGTTCCAGCCACAGCAGGGCATTGTCGCGTTGGCCACGCTTGAGCTTGCGCGTCCTGACCGGATAGCGCTCGGGCGTGCCGGCCTGCCGCGCCACGCACTCGCCGGCCAGCGGGCACCGCGGGCAGTTCGGCTTGCGCGCCAGGCAGACCGTGGCGCCGAGGTCCATCAGGCCCTGCGTGTAGACGTCGACGTCACGCGCCGGCAACAGTGCCTCGGCGGTTGCCCATAGGCGCTGTTCCTCGGCAGCCAGCGCCAGGTCACCGTCGAAACCGAGCAGCCGTGTCAGCACGCGCTTGACGTTGCCGTCGAGGATGGCCGCGCGTTCGCCGAAGCAGAAGGCCGCGATTGCCGCCGCGGTGGAGCGGCCGATGCCCGGCAGCGTGGCCAGCGCCGCGCTGCTGCCCGGGAAGACACCGCCATGCACGCCCACCACCTGTTGCGCGCAGCGGTGCAGGTGGCGTGCGCGGCTGTAGTAGCCCAGGCCGCTCCACGACGCCAGCACGTCGTCCAGCGGCGCTGCCGCCAGCGCCTGCACGGTGGGGAAGCGCGCCACGAATCGAAGGTAGTAGTCGAGCACGGTGCCGACCTGGGTCTGCTGCAGCATGACCTCGGACAGCCAGACGCGATAAGGATCCGCATCCCGCTGCCAGGGCAGATCGTGCCGGCCGTGCCGAGCCTGCCAGGCGATCAGGCGGTCGGCGAACTCGTGCGCCACCGTATCAGGATGAGGTGGTGGTTTCGAGTTGTCCCACCGGGCGATCCGGGTGTTCCGCATGGCCCAGGGTGGCGCCGATCTGGCCGACGAGCTCGTCGGCGACGGCGGTGCGCTGCTCGACTTCGGCCCGCATCCGCTCGAGCGCCCCGATGCGCTCGTCGAGGCTGCCGTTGGCGTCGATCACGCGCCGGACCGAATCGAGCCGGCGCTTGAGCTGATCCTGGTGCTCGCGGATCTGGCCCTCGATCGGAGCCATCACCGCCCGCAGCCAGGCCTGGATGTCGCGGTTGAGCTTCTCGTAGAGTGCCTTGAGCCGTGAGGCAACCGACTCGAAGAAGCGGCGCATCAGGGCCCATTTCTCGGTGGTGACCAGGCTGATCGCGCCGAAGTGACGCCGCTGCAGAGCCTCGATGCGATCGAGCTCGGCGAGATAGCGCTTCATCGAGAACAGGATCGGCGAACCGAGCGAGAGTCCGTGCTGGGCGGAGAACGACTTGTACATCGCGCTCATCAGGGTGCCGACCTCTCCCGCCAGCCGACCCGCCTCGCCGAAGTCGGCGCGCGCCGCGCCGATCAGGCTGTCCATGCCGGTGCGCAGACCGCTGGAGAAGTTGCTCGTGCGCATCTCCTCGCGAGCCGCCCGCACATGCCGGCGCAGGGCGTCGGCCCCGATGGTGGCGAAGATCGTCTGGGAATGGCGCGAGAAGACCGAGCGCAGCCCCTGCAGGTGCCGCAATCCCTTCTCGAAGTCCTCGCGCTCGGCGCGGATGCGCGCCGCCATGTGGCTCATCACGTCGCGATTCTTGCCGCGCAGCGCATTGAGCTCGAAGAGCTGCTCGACCAGGTTGCGACGCCGAGCCGCGAGGATTCCGGCGGCGACCCGGCTCATCTCGTCGAACTCGCGGCGGACATGCTCGATGAGGATCTCGCGCTGGCGGGGCACCAGCTCGACCGACAGCGCCCGCTCCAGCGCCGGCAGGCGGCTGCGCGCGAGCAGCTCGCGATCGCCCTGCACCCGCGCGACCAGACCCTTCTGCGCCGAAACCGGGAACACCAGGCCCGCCGGCAACTCCAGCGACGCCGCGACGCTGGCCACCTGGCGGTCGATCTCGGCCTCGATGCTGGCATCGTCCCTGAGCTCGTCCCAGAGGCCGTCGATCTTGTTGAGCACCGCGATCCGGCCGCTGCGCTGGACCGGGCTGACATGGCGACGCCAGACCTCGATGTCGGAGCGGGTGACGCCGGTATCGGCGGCCAGCACGAACAGCACTGCATCGGCCCGCGGGATCGTCGACAGGGTCAGTTCGGGCTCGGCGCCGATCGCGTTGAGCCCGGGCGTATCGATGATGACCAGCCCCATCTCGAGCAGCGGATGGGGATAGTTGACGATCGCGTGGCGCCAGCGCGGCACCTGGACCATGCCCTCGTCGTCGGGCTGGAGGAAGTCGTCGTCGCCGTCGACCGCGAAGCCGAGCTGTCGGGCGCGATCGACGCTGACCCGGTCGACGTCCTGGACCGCGGTGAACGCCTCGCGCAGGCGTGCCGGATCCCCCTGGGGCAGGAGGATCTCGGTCCAGGCGTCGGCCTGCTCGCGCAGGTCGGCAAGCGGCGTATCGTCGATCCGGGTCTCCACCGGAAGCAGGCGGATCGACGCCGGACGGTCCGGGTCGTAGCGCAGCTCGGTCGGGCACATCGTGGTGCGGCCCGCCGACGAAGGCACGATCCGCTGGCCGTGGTCGGAAAAGAAGATCGCGTTGATGAGCTCCGACTTGCCCCGCGAGAACTCCGCCACGAAAGCGACGGTGATCCGCTCGTCCGCGAGGCGCGCGAGGATCGTTTCGATGCGCGCGCGCGCGACGTCGTCGGCGAGCTCGACGTCATCGAGCCAGAAACCATAGCGACGAATCGCGTCGGCGAGTTCGCCCCTCCAGCCGCCGTAGGCAGCGATCTGTTCGCCGATTGCACCCATGCCGAGTAACGCGTCGCGCGGAGCGGAAAGCCCCGGCCCAAATGAAGTCGAGCCGACTCTAGCACAGGGGTCGATCCCCACCCGCCGCCGCTGGGGCCGCGAACCGAGGGAGCCGCCGCCCGGCCGCTGGGCAGGGCTGAACGGCGGTTCTCAGCGCTGGCAGTCGGGGCAG
>JACZKT010000479.1 GCA_014859905.1 Rubrivivax sp. | reverse complement strand
GGCAGGTGGATCCGGCTCAGCCGCCGCGCCGGCTGGCGCGTCGGCCTTCGCCAGGCTCTCGGGAGCCGGCAGCGGCTCCCACGGCCCGCGCTCAGTACTTGCCATCCCGGGTCGAGAAGTGCGTCGGTTTGCCCAGGCTCGGCCCGCCGCGCTGCACCCAGTCGGCGACCCAGTCGATCATCGTTTCGAGCGGCACGCGCGGCAGCCCGAACAGCGCCTGCGCCTGCGTCGTGTCGAGGAGCCAGGCGGTGGACGCTTCCTGCCCGCTGATCACCGGCGTGCGGCCGAAGCGGCGGCCGAACTCGGCAGCCAGCCAGCGCACGGGGGTGTGCCGCGGGCCGGTGACGTTGATCGGCGTCGCCGGCGTCGTGCAATGCGCCAGCAGGCGCAGCGCCTGCTCGTTGGCGTCGCCCTGCCAGATGACGTCGGCGTGCCCCATCGTCACGTCCACCGGCTGGCCCGCGAACACGCTGCTGGCCACGTCGTGGAGCACGCCGTAGCGCATGTCGATGGCATAGGACAGGCGCAGCAGCCGCCCCGGCGTGCCCCAGCGCTGCGAGCCATGTTCGAACATGCGCTCGCGGCCGACGCAGGACCAGGCGTAGTCACCCGGCGGCGGCGTCGCCGGCACCTGCTCGCCGGCGCCGGGCCCGTCCACCGGTACGAACGGGTAGACGCAAGCGGTCGAGAAAGTGACGATGCGCAGCTCGCGGAAGGTCTCGGCCACCATCGCCGGCACGCCGACGTTCATCATCCAGGTCAGCGACGGGTTGTCCGCGGCGCCGAACTTGTGCCCGGCCATGAAGACCAGGTTGCGCACGCCGTCGGCCACCTTGGGCAGGCGCTGCAGGGCGTCGCGGTCGAGCAGGTCGCAGGCGATGCACTCGACGCCGTGGCGCTCCAGCGATGCGCGCAAGGCCGGGTCGCTGAAACGCGCGACGCCGATGATGCGCCGGTCGGGCGCCGCGCGGCGCGCCATGCGCGCCAGCGTGGGGCCCATCTTGCCGCCCACGCCGAGCACCATGATGTCGCCGTCGATGCGCGCCAGATCGGCCACGAGCGCCGGCGTCGGCTCGCTCATGAAGGTCTCGAGGGCCTCGACGCCTTCGAGGCGCCTGGGCAGCGGGGTCATGGTGGCGTCTTCCGTGCGCATCACGCCGCGATGCCTTCGTAGCGGTCGCGGCCCAGGCTCAGCGCGCGCATCTTGGCGTCGGCGATGGGGCGCTTGAGCATCCAGAAGCCGCAGTCGGGGTGGATGTACTTCACGCGCCCGGCGCCCAGCACCTGCTCGGCGCGTTCGATGGCGCGCGCCACCTGGTCGGCGCTTTCGACGTCGGTGACCTTGATGTCGACGACGCCGAGGCCGAAGCCGATCTCGGGCTTGAGGTCGCGGAAGGCCAGCAGCTCGTCCACCGGCCGGTGCGCGCATTCCAGCACCACGTGGTCGGCGTGCAGCGCGTTCAGGTAGTTCATCAAGCGGTCCCAGGTGCCCTTCTGCACCGTCTGGCCGCCGTAGTTGCCGAAGCACAGGTGCACCGCCGGCGTGCCGGGAACGGCGTCGAGCACGCGGTTCATCGCCGACGCTGCCCATGCCCATTCCTCGGGGTGGCCGGGCAGGTTGGCTTCGTCGATCTGCACCACGTCGGCGTCGAGGTGCCGCACCTGCGCGGCCAGCGCGTCGGCGATCGCGTGCGCCAGTTCAGGCGTGTCGCTGTAGTGCCTGTTGATCAGCGTCTTGGCCAGCATGTGCGGCCCGGTGACGGTGAACTTGAAGGTGCGCGTGGCCAGCGCCTTGGCGCGTGCGCAGGCCAGCGGCAGGTCCAGGCTGCCGTGGCCGATGGGGCCGACCACGGTGCCCGGCGGGCGGGTGCGGAACTTCATGCCGCTGCTGGAGCGGTAGGCGATGAGGTCGTCGAACGAGAAGCGTTGCGTGATGCCGTCCATCGGCCGCACGAAGTACTCGATCATGCCGTTGGTCTCGGGGTGGTTGATGTCGAAGCGGTAGAGCTCGCCGTCGCACACCACGTCGACGCCGGCCTGTTCCTGGGTGCCGATGACGACGCGCGTGGCGTCCATCAGCGCCTGCTCGGACGGGTTGGCAACGAGCCAGTCGGGGATCGGGTACGAGCCGACGACCGTGGTCCGGATCCTGGGCATGGGCAACTCCGTCCTGTTAACTGATTAGTGATGAATCATGCTATGCGCCAGGGTCGAAGGCGTCAAGATCAAGGGCCCAGATCAACGGCCCACGTGTGGTCGACGCTTGACGCTGCCTTGGTGCGCACTTACAGTAATTCACCAGACAGGGATTAAACCAGCAAGGCGATCGCGGTGATCGCCGTCCAGGAGTGCAGTGATGAGCTTGAGCGAATGCGACCGCGCGATCTACCGTCATTGCGGGCACCTCACGGTGCCGGCGCTGTTCGACGCGCACGAGACGCAAGCCCTGATCGACGACATCCAGGCCTGGGGCGAGCAGTTCCTGGCCGCGCTGCCGCCCGAGCAGCGTGCCTGGTACCTGGACGGCGGCGTCAAGGCGCGCACCGTGCTGCGCAAGCTCGACAACCCGCACCACCACCGCGACGCCGTGCGCCGGCTGGCCGCCACGCCGGCGCTGGTGGACATCGTCGAATCACTGGTCGGCCCCGGCGTTTCGGTCTACTTCAGCCAGATCTTCTTCAAGCCGCCCGAAGGCGGCGGCCCGAAGCCGGCCCACCAGGACAACTTCTACTTCGGCCCCAATGACCTCGAGGGCGTGGTCACGGCGTGGATCGCTCTCGACGACGCGACGCTGGAAAACGGCTGCCTCTACTTCGGCGACGGCTCGAACCGAGGCCCGGTGTATGCGCACATCGCGCCGGCCGACGAGCCCTACAACCTGCAGTTGCCGGCCGCGATCCTGGCGCGCCAGCCCATGACACCCGCTCCGGTGATGCGCGGCGGCGTGTCCTTCCACCACGGCAACACCTTCCACCAGTCGGCACCCAACCTGTCCACGCGCTGGCGCCGCGCCTGCGCGCTGCACTACGTCAACGCGCACACCGTTTTCGAACACCCGGCGCTGCCCTACGACGACACGCTCAAGCTGCGCATCAGCTGAGCACCCAACCCGAACCGAGGACCACCGCATGACGACAAGACGGCTGGGCATCGTGATGCACGGCGTGACCGGGCGCATGGGCATGAACCAGCACCTGATCCGCTCCATCGTCGCCATCCGCCGGCAAGGCGGCGTGCTGCTTGCCGACGGCAGCAAGGTCATGCCCGACCCGGTGCTGATCGGCCGCAACGCCGAGAGAATCGAAGCCCTGGCACGCGCCCACGGCATCGAACGCTGGGGCACCAACCTGGATGCGGCGCTGGCGAACACCGACGACACGGTGTTCTTCGACGCCGGCACGACGCAGATGCGCCCCACGCTGCTGGCGCAGGCGCTGCGCGCGGGCAAGCATGTCTATTGCGAGAAGCCGATCGCCACCAACCTGAACGAGGCGGTGGAGATCGCGCGCCTGGCGCAGGGCTCGGGCCTCAAGCACGGTGCGGTGCAGGACAAGCTGTTCCTGCCCGGGCTGCGCAAGCTGGCGATGCTCAAGCGCGCCGGTTTCTTCGGCCGCCTGCTGAGCGTGCGCATCGAGTTCGGCTACTGGGTCTTCGAAGGCGACCTGCAGCCGATCCAGCGCCCGAGCTGGAACTACCGCACCGAGGACGGCGGCGGCATCATCCTGGACATGGTCTGCCACTGGCGCTATGTGCTGGACAACCTGTTCGGCGAGGTGCAGTCGGTGTCGTGCATCGGCGCCACGCACATACCGCAGCGCTGGGACGAAGCCGGCCAGCCCTACGCCGCCACCGCCGACGATGCCGCCTACGCCACCTTCCAGCTCAAGGGCGACCAGGGAGAGCCGGTCATCGCGCAGGTCAACAGCTCGTGGACGACGCGCGTGCGGCGCGACGACCTGGTGACCTTCCACGTCGACGGCACGCACGGTTCGGCGGTGGCCGGGCTGCAGGACTGCCGCGCCCAGGGCCGTGTGGCCACGCCGCGGCCGGTGTGGAACCCCGACGTCAAGCAGGGCATGGACTTTTTCGGGCAGTGGCAGGAGGTGCCCGACACCGAGGTCTATGACAACGGCTTCAAGATCCAGTGGGAGGCCTTCATCCGCCACGTGGTGGAAGACGCGCCCTACCGCTGGACGCTGCCCGAGGGCGCCAAGGGCGTGCAGCTGGTCGAGGCCGCGCTGCAATCGTGGCGCGAGCGGCGCTGGATCGACGTGCCGCCGCTGGAGATATGAGCCCCCACGCTCCCTACCGGTCGCTGCCCCCCGAGGGGGCGCATGCAGCGGACCGGCGGAGCCGGATCCGCGCATGAACCTTGCCTGAGAATCCTCCATGCAACTTCGACTCCCTGCCGCTGACGGCTCGTTGCAACCCTACACGCTGCGCGGCCCGGGCTCGTTCACGCCGGCAACGCCGGGCACCCCGTTCACGCGCATCGCCTACTCCGCTGCCCACGTGGTGGCCGATGCCCGCGCCGCCATCGACCCCTGGCTCGACTGCGCGATCGACTGGGACGCCACCATCGCCTACCGCCGCCGCCTGTGGGCCATGGGCCTGGGCGTGGCCGAGGCCATGGACACCGCGCAGCGCGGCATGGGGCTGGACTGGCCGACTTCGCTCGAGCTCATCCGCCGTTCGATAGACGCCGCACGCGACGTGCCCGGCGCCTTCCTGGCCAGCGGCTGCGGCACCGACCAGCTGGCGCTCGAGGCGGCGCGTTCGGTCGACGACGTCATTCGTGCCTACGAAGAGCAGATGGCCGCCATCGAAGCGCTGGGCGGCAGGCTGATCGTGATGGCCAGCCGCGCGCTGGCGCGCGTGGCCCGCAGCCCGGCCGACTACGAACGCGTCTACGACCGCGTGCTGAGCCAGGCCCGCGAGCCGGTGATCCTGCACTGGCTGGGCGACATGTTCGACCCGGCGCTGAAAGGCTACTGGGGCAGCGCCGATACCCGCGTGGCCATGGACACCGCGCTGGGCATCATCCAGGCGCACGCGCCCAAGGTCGACGGCATCAAGATCTCGCTGCTCGACAAGGAGCAGGAGATCGCGATGCGCCGCCGCCTGCCGATCGTTGGCGGCCCCGACGGCCGGGGCGTTCGCATGTACACCGGCGACGATTTCAACTATGCCGAGCTGATCGCCGGCGACGGCATCGGCAGCGCGCCGACGCACCGCCGCAGCGA